>CATJZR010000077.1 GCA_949745625.1 uncultured Eubacteriales bacterium
CGTGACAGGCTGGCGCTCTAACCAACTGAGCTATCGGGCCATAAATCTATTGTGCGTTAAAGCCTTTTGACTGTCACCATTTAAAAGGTTTGTGGTGGGCCTTCACGGACTCGAACCGCGGACCAATCGGTTATGAGCCGACCGCTCTAACCAACTGAGCTAAAGGCCCTTAATTAAAAGGTGCAGTACTATTTGCGCACAACGCTAATTAATAATAATATAAGCTTAATTTTTTGTCAAGTATTTTCAAAACAATTTTGCTATAAATTTTTTTATTTGTCACTATTATTTTTTGAGGAATTTTCTTTGCTTTCCTCCCCCTTTTCCTCGGACAAAGTTTCAAGCATTTTTAAAATTTCTTCCTCGCTCATTTCCTGCATACTTGACACAAGTTTACCGTAAGCAAGCTTATCATGATGGATAGTCATATTTTTATTATACTCAAAATCGCTCGACAAGTCAAAAAAAAGAAGCCCATTATCGACTTCTTTTTTTGACGTTCTTTTTAATCTTTAACTGCAACTTCACCATAAACAATAATGCATTACATTCGACAAAAATCAAAGCACATTTACTTTTTTGCTTGCAACTGAATGCCGCACATCCATAAATCTGTATGCAGTCGGAATTTCTGCAACTGGTTCTACGGGGATTTTGTGTGCATTAATTGTTTGAACAATTTCATTAATTCTTGCTCCGCGTCCAAGCTCTGCCGTTGGACAGCTTATCGTATACGTTCCAGCTTTAACAACCTCAAATATAACTGTAACAGGTTCAGTACCCGTGACTTCATAAGAGCCATTTTCAGCAAAATTTACGGCATTGTCAACAAGTTTCGCGCCTTCTCCGACACTTGTTGCAACCAACCAGTTATCGTCGGAATCCTTTAAGCCGATTCGTGACTTATCTGCACCACCGATAGATGAAAAGCTTATTTTAACCTGACCTGCAGATGTAAAAGTTATACTCAAACCGTCGTCTTTGTTTTCAATGCAGTTGCTTGTCCTGTAGATTACAAGCTTAGCGGATTCATTAACTATAGTTAAAAACGAATTGGGCGTTCCTTCAAAATCAGACCGGTATAGAACTGCCGTGTCGGGTTTTATTTTTGTGGAATCCTCTTGCTCGCGGTCTGCAAGTTTAGTTTTATCAATAGCGCTATAAGAAAAGTTATATATTCTTGCCTCAACCGTCACTGCAGGAATAATTTTAAAATACAGCATAACATTTGCATAAATTTTTGTTTCCGGATAAAACACTTCTTCAAATGTATCGTCCGTGTACAAATTCTTGTCTGCAAGCATTATGTTAGGATTACTCGCAGTGGGGTCTTTTAATTCTGAAACGTCAAGCGTTGCACCGTATTTGACTTTAACCCTGTTAATAGCCCCTCTGCAACTCAGCTCGATTGTATACTCCTTGGACTCGATTTTTTCGGTAAGCCACTCCCCGTACTCAATTTTTGCCGAATTAAGAGTCTCTGTTATCTCTTCCACCGTTACACAAAAAGTTACATCAAGCGCAGGCGCATTTGCATTAGCAGACAACTCAGCAGCAAACTCCTCATCTTTTATTTTTGAAAGCCTTTCCGACACAAACTCTTTAAAGTCTGCCATTGCATTAAACTTAAGCTCTGCAATAATTTTATCAACCAAATCTATTTTGTCGTCAATAGATATTTTAAGAGCCTCAATCCTTCCGTCTATCACGGTCACATAGTAATTTGCACTCTCTGTGTCGGCATAACCTTCCGTCTCAACAATCCCTTTTGCCAAATTATCAACCGCCTCGGCTTTTTCCGCAGCGATAGCATCTTTAATATCTGCATCCGGAAGAGCGTTTATTTCTTCCGCTCTGTACTGCATTATTTCATTGCTCTTTTCTGCAGCACAGTCTATAATTACATCTTTATCGGTTTTAATGCCTTGCAAAGCAGCCCTGAAAATTTTAAAGCGTTCGTCAATATCCGAAATAGCTGCCTCATAGCTTAAGTAATCGCCGTAGATCGGTTCAAAATCGTTATCTTCGACAACATCGCGATACGCCACTGAATTTATCACATAATCACTTAAATTAAATTCTTCCAACAGCTTTTTTCTTTCAGATTCGCAATAATTTAAAAAGCATGTCTCGTCATCTTCCAGCATTTCAAGCGCAGCAAGAACAGCTTTCAGAGTTTCGCCGTCAGGTATATCCAGTTTTTCGGAGGCGGTTTCAGTGATTATTTTTTCCGTTTCAGCATTATAAGCTGCATTGTTAGAGGTGTAGTTTGCGGAAGGAAACTTTGTTTCTATATAATTAAGCGCAGCCTGCTGAATATCGCTCACAACTGTATTCATCGCATTGACAGCGCTATCATACGCAGAATAAGCCGCTGCATGATTTACCGCCCGATTTAACTCAATCTTTCCAGCACTACAAATCGAAGCAACTAGAGATGCATTTATTTTATGTGTACCGCCCTCGCCCGTCATCTGAACGAATTTGCTGTCAAGCATACCGCTAAGGTTTGCCTTATAATTTGCAAGCTTAACAGAGTTTCCGCAAACTGCAATATTATCAACAGTATTAATACACTTACCGCTGTTTGAAGTCATTACGGTGAAACCCGTAACGTTGTCTATATTGCTGTCCGTATCAGTAAATACTACCGTACCGTTAATTTTTAAACTAAGTTTTTTATCTTTTAAATTAAATTTGAATTCTACGTTATAAATTGTATCTTTGTTGGCTGCAACTGCATTTTCCGGTTCAACCGCAACACCGTTAATTAAGTATATAAAATTACCGCTAGCAGACTTGCCGTTAGCTACTACCTCAAAAACCTTACTGCTTTGATTGTAAAAATTCAAGCTATTTCCGTTTGAAGAATCTTCACCCCAAAACGTAAACTCAAAATAGCCTTCGACTGTTCCGCTTACAATGCCGAAATCTACAACCGCACCGATATTTTCAGTTGAATCAAGCCCTCCCAGAATTAACGCTCCGTTTTCAACTCTGTATTTGCCCTCACTGTCAACAAATATGCCCGCTGTTCCGTAAGCCGTACCGTGAACCGGTATACCGTCCGCAGCTTTATCATGGAAATCCTCGGAAATTATATTGTCTTCCCTTGCGGAAAGCTTATCGAATATTGTTGCCGGACGCCACTTGGCATATAGCGTTTTATCGGTATCTATTGCCTTCTCAAAATCGAAAGCAACCGTACAATCTCTGTCAGTAAACCAACCGTCAAATATATAATCGCATTTGGCCGGGTCATCCGGCTTAAAAACTTTGCTTCCCTTGTCTAATTCAACCGACTCCACTGCGCTTGCACCCTCACCGGTTATGAATGTTACCGTCACCTTTTCTATTGTCGCAGGCGGAACAATTATCCATTCGCAGACGTCACAAATTCCGTCACCGTCTTTATCTGAGTGAGGAAAAGTTTCGGAACGCCCGTGTCCGCAGGAATAATCGTGCCAATGTCCAATCTTATCTTTTGACCAAACCGAAGAATAAGTATGCTCATGTAAATCTTCGACGCAACTGTCACACCCCGCAACTAAAGCAACTCCGCAACTTATTACTATTGCAATAAGAAACACAGATAAAACTTTATTCCATTTCTTCATTATCTTTCTCCGTTGAAGGCATTTTTCTCAAGGACTAAATGCTTTGCAATTCATTAAATATACTCTGCCGACACTTATCCCCATAAGAAAAAGGAATTCAAAATAAATACTCAGTTTATCTTATCACATAACGCTTGATTTGTCAAATTATACGAAAATTTCAAGCCAAAGAATAATTTAAACACAAAAACATTTGACGGCAATGCGATTAATATATATAATATTATTTGAATTGAGGCGTAGCGCAGTTGGTAGCGCGTATGGTTCGGGACCATAAGGTCGTGGGTTCAAATCCCGTCGCCTCAACCAAAAGGCAAAAATGAGTCGAGCTTTGAAGTTCGGCTCATTTTTTAATTAGCATAAAGGTTACGGATTTGCGGAAATGAATAAAAACCAGTTGCAAGCAAAAAAAACATTGCAGTGAATATTGCGTGGAATAAAAAAAAGTAATATAATAAAAGAAAAAAGGGTGCACTTATGATAAACAAGCTTAACGTACTGATA
>CATJZR010000078.1 GCA_949745625.1 uncultured Eubacteriales bacterium
TCATTTTGTAAAAATCTATGTAGAAAAGCTCGGGGTGGTCGGTAAGGAACGCGTCGCGCGCCGCGCTGAACGCCTTGGGAACGGTAAGGTCGCCGTCCTCTACCCACGCCTTGATTTGGTCGGGCGTAACTACCGCCTTCTCGGTAATGCTGTAATGAACCTTGCCGTCCTTGAAGTCGCCCGCAGCGTTAATATCTTCAAGTGCTTTGTAGAACTTCTTAGCAAGAGTATACTCTCTGTCCGTTCCGTTTTCTGAAATTACGAGATTGTCGCCGAAGTAACTCGTCGCAATATTCTCCGCGTTTTCTTCTGCCGTGACCGTTTTTTTGGAAAGCATGCCCGCACCCGCAAAAAGCGTAGCCGCGCATACGGCAGCAAGTCCTGCCACTGCAATAGGTTTAGTTTTTATCTTCATAAAACCTCCAAATAAATATAAACCTGTTTAATAATCCTATGCGAAAAAATGGCTTCTTCGCATTGATTTTGCTCAATATACCACATAAAAATGCATATTGCAAGCGTTTTACACGCTATATTATAAAATTCATTTTGACGGAAAAAATTTCCATTTTTACGAAAAATAAGCACTTTCCGGCTAAAAACCGCCTTTTCCATATTATATATATTATATAAGAGATGCGTGTGACGGTTTAACGAAATTTTCTTTTATTCCATAATATAAAGTATGGAAATTTCTAATTATGACAGAAACGCCGCCTTCGAATACGCGCGGCGCTGGGCTTTTAAAAGAAACCCGAAATTCTACGATTTCAGCGCAATCGGAGGCGATTGCACCAACTTTGCTTCGCAGTGCATTTACGCAGGCGCGGGAGTTATGAACTTTACCCCCGTCTTCGGCTGGTTCTATAAATCGGCAAACGACAGAACGCCGTCCTGGACGGGCGTAGAGTACCTGTATAACTTTTTGGTCGGCAACGAGGGCGAGGGTCCGTTCGCCGAAGAGACACCGCTCGATAAGCTGGAGGTCGGCGATATAGTCCAGCTCGGCACGGGCGCGGGCGACTTCTACCACTCGCCCGTCGTAGTGCGCGTCGAGCGCGGACGGATATACGTCGCCGCACATAGCTACGACGCGTTCAATAAGCCCCTTTCCTCTTATAGCTTTGCAAAGGCTCGCGGAATACATATCTTAGGCGTAAGGGGCGGCTAATCTTCTTCGGCTTGCATTGCCCCTCACTCTCTTCACCCGGAATCTGACCGACTCGGTCAGATTTTTTATTATCACGCAAAAGAATTATTCTGTTAAACTTGAATATTAAATTAGTTGCAATGTTTTAAAAAAGTTGTTATAATATAATTGCTTTTAATTTAAGGGGGCATAGCTCGGTTCGGTTAGAGCGTCGAGCTTTGATTTCTCAAAACAGCACGGTGTGCTGTTTTATCAAAGCGAGATGAGTGAGCGCATTTGGTTTAGCGCGAACGGTGACCGAACAAGCGGTTGTCCTTGCCGCTTGTGAGAGGCTTGACAGTCAGGCAAGCGCAAAATTTCATACGGGGGCATAGCTCAGTTGGTTAGAGCGCTTGCTTGACATGAAAGAGGTCGCAGATTCGAGTTCTGCTGTTCCCACCAAAAAGTTCCGAACACACTTCGGAACAATACGGGGATATAGCACAGTTGGTAGCGCGATACGTTCGCAACGTATAGGTCAGGGGTTCGAATCCCCTTATCTCCACCACACGAGACGTATACGCA
>CATJZR010000079.1 GCA_949745625.1 uncultured Eubacteriales bacterium
TGCGGAGGAAAGCAGGAAGTATAGGGGTATAGTTATACGCATGCAAGAGATAACGATTATCACTGGCAGGTTTGCTCGGTTGGAAAGGAAACTACGGATAAGGTCGGGCATAGCTACGCCGACGGAAAGTGCGTCTGCGGTAAAGCGGACCCGCACGTACATAGCTATACAGCAAAATCCGACGAAAGCGGGTACTGGACGGAATGTGCCTGCGGAGCAAAGACGGCGGTAACGCCGCATAGCTTTGCGTATGCAAGCGATAATGATTATCACTGGCAGGTTTGCTCGGTTGGGAAGGAAACGACCGACAAGGTCGAGCATAATTGCGCCGCGGGCAACTGCGTTTGCGGAAAAGAAAAGCCCGCAAACGAGCTTGCATATCGCCTTAGCGATGACGGCACCGAATACGAGGTCAAGGGCATAGGTACGGTAATCTCCAAAAACGTGGTTATTCCCGATAAGTACAGAGGTTTGCCCGTAACAGGAATAAGGTCGTATGCTTTTCAGGGCTGCGATATTACTTCTGTCACGATTCCCGCAAGCATTAACGCAATTTATCCGGCGGCGTTCCTGTGCTGTTACGATTTGCAAAATGTTATTTTCGAGGACACTTCGTCCGATTGGGACCTTAGCGCGCATCTTAACGTCGGTGCGGACGTGGGACAACAGCCATTGCCGGACTCGTTGTATCTGGCAGGCGTATACGTTACGACACCTGAAAACGGCGTAGAATATAACCGTTTGCAGGCGGTATTGCTGTCGGATTCGGCTTTTATGGCGGATATATTCGCAAAACAGTCAAAGGCTATGAGCGAGCATAAACTGGACGTTGACGCAGTCGACCATTCAGGCGATAACAGTATAATTATTCTCACCGACGGAAAGTACACCGACGACGCGGTGTTTACGGCGATTGTAGAAGGCGAAGAACGCCCCGCTACGCTTGAAGTGTTCTTTAAAAAGAGCGATAGCGCAACGGTTGACGGGGTTAAATTTTCTCTCAACGAGTCGGGCGAATATGTAGTAGGCGGAATAAGCGGCGACGTAACGGATATAATTATTCCGGCTACTATAAACGGAAAACCCGTGACGGCTATTGCGGACGGCGCCTTCAAAGACAATGCTTCCATTAAGACGGTAACGGTCCCCGAAACGGTAAGCGTAGGTAAAAATGCGTTTGCGAATTGCGTCAATTTGCAAAGCTTTACTATGAGCCCGTCAAAGGGCAGAGCGCTTGTGGTGACTGATACGGTAATCGGGTATAAGGCGTTTGAAAACAGCGGAATTACCGAGATTACTCTTGCTGATACCGTAAAGGAAATAGACTTTGCGTTCGGCGACTGCGATAAACTGACTACGGTAAACTACAACGGCACTGTCAGCGGCTGGGCATCGATATATATGCACGGCATCGGCAACCATATACTTGCTTACGCAGGCGGCTTGAATATCGGCGGTCAGCGTGTAAAGGATATAGTTGTAAACAACATAGACGAGTTCGGTTTGGGCTTCGCGGGCGCCGATATTACGTCGGTTAAAATCGGCAACGGCGTCAAAAAAGTAAGCGGCAGTGCGTTCTACGGCTGTGAAGAGCTTGTTACTGCGGAGATAGCCGACGGCGTAGAAATCGGTTTAAACGGTTCTCTGTTTACATTTTGCACCAAGCTTGAAAACGTCAAGCTTCCGTCGGATATGAAAATTATCCCTCAAAGCATGTTTGAAAGCTGCTATGCGTTGCAGCAAATCAA
>CATJZR010000080.1 GCA_949745625.1 uncultured Eubacteriales bacterium
AATTCGTGCTTTCTGTTCTTGACCGCGTTATATGCGCGCTGCAACGGTATCAGCCTGTCCACAACGCTCGTGCCGAAAAACGCGCCCGCCCGAGGCAACGCAAGCTGCTTTACGAACGGATATACTCTGCCGCCCCCGTCGCCGTTGAGATAAGGAAGCGTGCCGTCGTACAGCAGAACGCCGCCCGCAACTATAGTCAGCCTGCCCTGCCTGCGCTCCTCGGTGGGACGCTCGTACCGCTCGATAACCAGCTCGTACCCTTCGTCGTTTCCTTCAAGCCTCACGCCGTAAGCCGAATAAATATCCTGCACCGCCGACGCCTTTGCGTGAATCACGCTGGGCTGCGCTTCCAGCGATTCTATTGAAAGCGAATAGGGATAAATTTCAAAAGGCGAAAGCGCGGAAATTTTCACGTCGCCCTGATTCAGCCTTTTGTCGCCGTCAACGCCCACAGGCTCGCCCGCGTCACCGTCCCACGCCACCTTATAAAACGCGGTTCCGCATATTTCCGACCACACCGTCGCGTCGCATACGGCGGCATCCATGTCCTCGGCACGGGCAGAAAGCACCGCCGAGGCAATGGCGGCGGAATGTCTGTCCGCCTCGTCCGTACCCGCGGCGCGCACTATTAGCGCGGGGCGAATCCTGCCCAGCTTCGAGCAGCGCAAATCCACGATTGACGCCACGTGGTTGAAAACCCTTTTCGACTGCCAGTAATAGCCCTTTTCCTCCTCGAAAATTTCACCCGAGGCGTTAATGTCACAGTATTGGTTACCGCTTACGAAATTCATATTCAGCTGCCAGCCGCGCTCCGTAAGCCTGCGCTCCTCCTGCCTTTTCAAAAAGTCCTGCGTCACCTCCTCGGCAAGCAGCTCCTCGGGTGTCCTTCCGTTCTTCGTTTCCTTCATTCGTTTTCCTCCTTATTCAATAACTTTAACAGCCTTTGTTTTTCCTCCTCCAACTCCTCGGCGGAAAGTCCGTCCACACCGCCGCCGTCTATAAGCAGCTTTACCGCCTTTATGTCGGGCGGAATGTCGCGCTTCGTAACCTTCCTTTTAAGCAGTTTAAGCTCTCCGTCCTCCACGCCGAACTCCTCCACCGTTTCGTTGGTTTCAAGCCCCACCGCGCACCTTTTCAGCGCGCCCAAAATGTCCTCTTCCATCATCGTATACACCTCTTTCTTTTGCTTTTGATGCGCCTTAGCTTATCCGCCGCAATCAGCGAAACGCTCTCCGCCCTTTGGGGGGCTTCGGGGCGCGTCGCAACGTAGTATCTCAGCTCGTCCATGCAGTGGTCGTCGCGTTTTACGGGCGCGTCGCCCGCGCCCCATGAGTAGCCGCGGAATTCCTCTATCATATTCACGCACGTCGAAAACACGTAAATATCGGGGGCTCCGTTGCCTCTGCACAGATAGCTCTTCACCCGCGAAATCCCCGAAAAAACATCCTTGTTGACGTTGGGGTCGGCAAGTATCCCGCGTTCGTAGAAAAGCTCTGTCACGCTCTTTTGCGAGGCGAGTGTGCGCTGATTTGCCGCGCTGTCGATAAGCGCCCTGACCCGCCCGCGCGAGTCGGTTTTCCAGCCCAGCTTGCGGCTTATTCCCCTGATTGCTTCCGCATGAAAATCCACGTCTTTGCCCGCGGCAAAATGCTCTGCAACCACGTAGATATTGCCGTCCCAGTCCACACAGTACCAGTGCGCCGACAGCGGATTATTAAGCCCCGGGTCAATCGAAATTATATCCTGCCATTCGGTCGGAACCGCGAACGGGCGTATAACGTGCACACTCTCGTCAAATTCGGGATAGACAAGTCCCGCACCGTCGGAAAACCTGCCGTACTTGCGAGCATCCAGCGCCGCCCCGTCAAGCGAGCTTTCAAGCAGGCGCGCTTCCTTTTTCGATAGATACGGATTGTCCGCCCAAGTCATGCACTCGTGCCATATCTGGGGATTGTTGCGGCGGTTTAAATATATTTCGTTATAAATGAACGTCTTGCCCTTCAACGGAGTCATGGTCCCGAAAATATCCCCGCGCCTGTCCATAACACGCATCAGACATTCCTCGTATATATCGCGCGGCGGCTCCTCGTCGAACCACACGAAGTCGAGCGACGAGCCCTGAAATTTTTCCCGCCCCTGGTCGCAGCTTTTGAAGCCGAGCGTGGATATTCCGCCGAATACGTTTTTAATTTTAATCTGGTCTATCACCCCGCCTGCGGGACTGTCACGCCTGCCCGTAAGCATAATTACTTCCGAAATCCAGCTTTTGGGTAGGTACTTCAAAATTTTTGCCTGAGCGACGTCGCGCTGAACCTGCGTGGACAGCGACACCGCCCATCTGAATGCGTCGCGCCTGTTTGACCGGTAAGGGTGAATTCCGCGAAGTATCCAAAGGCACTCGACCGCGCCGCACTCGGTCTTACCCGAACGGTTGCCGCCGAACACCCAGCGGTTGCGCTTTTTGCATTTGTGGAACGCAAGCTGCTTGCGGTGCTTTTTTCTTTTGTTGTATTCGGTTATGTTTTTTTCTCCTTCCCTGCGCCTTTCAATCTCCTTTTCGATAACGGCAAGTCGGGAAATAATCAATTCTTTCCGCATAAGACCTTTTATGACAAAATAATATTTATTTTTTAATTGCGCGGGCTATATAATGTTCGGGTATGAAACCGTTAAAACCACTTATATGCTGTCTTTTGACGGCGTTAATATTTACGGCAGCGTTTTACCCCGCAAAAACCGCAAGCGCGGCGACGGCGAGATACGCCCGTGCGGACGCAAGGGACGTGTATTTTTGCGAGCGTAAAGATTTGAACTACGCACTTTTTACCATTCCGTACACCTACTGCGTCGAAATCATTTCAAGCGACGGCGAATGGTACTACGTCAAATACGGCGCGGACGAGGCGCTGTACAAAACGCTTTACGGCTACTGCCTTAAAAGCAACCTCACCCCCGTAGACGAGCCTCCGCAGAACATATACCTAAATATGCCCGTAACCGTGAAATTCCGTCCCGACGCACCGTCGGGCTCACTCCCCGTGCTCGGCGAAATCGACGTTACCGTGGCGTTCTACGGCACCTATTATTCGGGTGCAACCGCATATTCGTACGTGCTTTACAACGGCGAATTCGGATACATCTACGGCGCAAACGACGACTACCCACTCAACGAAATCCCAGAACCCGAGCAGCCCGACCCCCAGCCTTCGGGCAGCGGCTCGAACACAAAGCTTATAACAGTGCTTGCGCTTACGGCGCTTGCCGCCGCGGTGCTAATCGTGCTTTACATCACCGGCAGAAAGCGGTACTTCAAGCCTTAAAAGACAGTAATATTTTTCAAGCACGCGCATTTCCTGCAAAAAGCAAGGCAACCTGCGCGCCCTGCGCGTAAACTTTATCGCCGCACGGCACACCGTCCTGCGCTCGAAGTCGGCGCCCGCCGCATAGCTTGCCAGCGCGGTTCTCTCCGCTTTGCTCAATGTGGACAGGACGCCGTCAAGATAGGTCCACAGCCGTTCGAGACAGATTTTGTCCCCGACCGCCTCGCATATACGCTCAGCCGCGTCAAGCGCGCCGCCCGCACGGTCGCACGCCTTATGTAAAATTGCATTGTTCAGCGCCCATTCAAGGCTGTCCGCCGCGAAATAAAAGCGCAGAATTCCCTTCGTTTTCAACTTATTCTCCAAATTATCCGAACATTTGTTTGTTTTATGTTCATATTATAACCGTCAAATATGACAGAAAACGTGCAAATTAAAAATTAATTTGTATTTTTTATTAAAATATTTCCGTAATTTGCCTGTTCGTCGCTTGCGTTAAATTAGCGTAACGCGGTTAAATTATCTTTACAATAAAAAAACAGTGTGGTATAATTTTAATTGTGAAAAAACTTGTAATGGCTGCAATCTCTCTGCTGGCTGTCGTTTTCACGGCGGGAAACACCGTCGCGTACGCGGCGGACGGCGGAACGATATACCCCGAGGATGATGAGTTTATCAAAACTCTCGAGCTGACGTCTTTGACCGATTACGCGGTTGAGGGCGGGCTTTACGCGTTCGCCGACGGAAAGACGGTCAAGGTTTTCAACGACGGAAATTATAAGGAATACGCGTTTGAAAACGACGTTACCGATTTGGCGGCGGAAAACGGCGAGATTTACTGCGGCTGCTCGAACGGCAAGGTTTACACCCTCGACGAGCAGACCTGCGAATACACCTTCCCCCAAAAGGTAGACGAGCTGCTTTTTAACGGTTACTATTATTTCACCGACGCCGACGGCAAGCTAAATGTATTCGACAAGTCGGAAACTGTAACCTACGACGGCGACTATTCCAACCTTAAACTCTACGGCGAAACCGTCTACGCGGTTTCGGAAAACGAGCTTTACGCAATCAATGGCTCTCAGTGCGGCAAGGTAACGCTTGAATACGCTGACTACGCCGTAACTCGCGAAATAACCGTCGGACGCGCCGCAACCGCGTTAAAGACATACGCGCCGGTTACATTTGTGGAAATAAGCGAAGGCGCGTTCATGACCGAGGTCGACCTGTCCAAGCTCGACGGCGAGTACTTCGTACCCGTCAAAACCATAAAGACCGAGCAGACCTCAACCGCCCTGCTCCTCTGCTACTCCGGCAACGCGGCGATAGTTTCGCTCGGCGGAAAGTGCTACGTGGTGCTTAAAGCCAAAACCACCGAAACCGAGGTTGAACACGTCGCGGACAAGCCGTTTGAAAACGCGCAGATGCTCGGTGACAATATTTACGCCTCCCCCTACGTCGTAAGCGGCACCGTTTCCGCAACGGGTGTGATAAGCCGCACCGTCAAGGTGCTGAACAAAATCGTTTGCGAGGATGTTCTCGATACAGTGTTCTACGAGGTTGAATACAAAACCGAAGACTCAACACTGAAAGGCTTCGTCGCCGAAGGGTTTTTGTCCGAAAAAATAATAGACGACAACAAAAAGCCCTCGGAAATTCCCGACCCCGATTTCAGCGAAAGCAGTGACACTAAAACGATACTGATTATTTTCGCGGTGGTACTCTTGGTGCTTGCGGCGATAAGCTATATATCCTACATCAGCAGCGGCAGACGCAAAAAAAGCAAAAAGAAAGACAAAGATAAGCAGGAATAAACAGCTTGCGGAGTAATTCTCCGCAAGCTGTTTTAAAATTATTGTAAATTTCTGCTATATGCTTAAAAAATGAGTTGACAGCATAAACTTGATTTGATATAATTTTTGAGCATTGAGTTTTGCGTAACTTCCGAGTATGCGGGTGTAGTTCAATGGTAGAACACTAGCCTTCCAAGCTGGTTGCGTGGGTCCGATTCCCATCACCCGCTCCAACACTCCAAGCAAAGGCAATGTCACGCGCCTGTAGCTCAGTAGGATAGAGCAACGGCCTTCTAAGCCGTGTGTCGGGGGTTCGAATCTCTCCAGGCGCACCAC
>CATJZR010000081.1 GCA_949745625.1 uncultured Eubacteriales bacterium
AATAACCGATAACGGTACAGTTAAATATTACTGCACCGAACGCGACGTAATAACAGTAACGGATAAATACTTGGGTTTTATGCGTTATACCGAGGGTTACTTGCTGTGGCGCGACGCTTGCGACAGTCATTACGTTGCCTTTTCTACTGATTGGGAAATGGATTATCTATACGAAGCCGAATTGGAATATATTAGTCGTTCCGTTCGTTTTACTCATACCGATTACTTTGTAGAAAAGAACGAATATAAATACGGTGACGAAGTAAAGCAACCGCCGGTGATATTGAGCGAGTTTGATACAGGACATACAACGGTGACGGGTATAGGCGGTATTAAGCATACTTGGAGCAGAATACAAAGCGTAAGCAAGTTCAAGGAAACGGAAGAATTAACTGATGAAGTATTGAATGAGCTAAAAGGCAAACAATGGGTATTAAGGTTTGCGGACACTGAGTATACCAGATTTAAAGAACGTGACCCGTTCGGTACAAGTGTAATAGGCTATACGGACTATTACACCGAGGTATCAAATGTAACGATATTACGGCTTAAATTTGAAAAGAACGGCGAGGTTTACAATCTTGGCGTAGTAGACAATAGACAGACAGGCGGCGACAAACCGAGCAATCCTCAACCTAACGACCCTAAGGACGATAAAGGCGGCTTTTTCGCTTACGTTTGGAATTGCCTTGTAAAGCTGTTCACTGGCAAGGCGGATATATTGGAAACCGTAGTCGCGGTTTTAACCTTGGTCGTTGTGGTAGTCGCGGTCGTGTTGGCTGTTAAGTTTATTAAGTTTGTAGTAAGAGGCTTATTCGGGTGAGGTGTTAAATGATAGAAATCGAATTATTTTATAAAACCGTTGAAAGCGAAATCCGCCGTAAACATATCAAATATTTGAAGCGTCAGAAGTGTTTGCCGAGCGACCAAATCGAACTGCAGTCAAACTCACCGGACGAAAAAAGCTTATCAGCAGCGGACGAATTTATTTATTCGGATAAACCGAAACTGAAAGAAAATACGAAGCGCGTCAAGGCATTTAACAAAGGCATAGAAACGGCGTTAAAGGTACTTATAAGCGAATACTCCGCTTATGATAAACGCCTTAAAAAAGACGAAGAGGGGAAGAAGAAGTTTTGAATTTAACAA
>CATJZR010000082.1 GCA_949745625.1 uncultured Eubacteriales bacterium
ACTAATTCAATAAATCTATTTTGAAAATTTTTAGATAAAGCCATATAACAATTCCATTTCTATTTATTGCTTTTTTAAAACATATATGCTAAAATAAAAATGCAACAAAACATTTTTAATAATAAAATGCGTATAGCATATTCTACATTGTGGGATATGCACTACCGCTATATGCAGTTTATTATTTGTGTTTTGTTGCAGAAATTCAAATTAAGTGCATTTCCGGGTGTGCTTCTTTTGAAGCACACTTTTATTTATTTACCCATAATAGAATTAATCATTTACCTCATCAAATATGGGATTATCAAAAAATTCTTTTAAATTAATTCCAAAAGTATCGGCAAGTTGATAAATAGTGTCGATTTTAACCGTTTTAACTCGCGTTAAATCAGGGTGTATAATTTTCCATACAGTTGAACGTGGCACGCCCGCCTGCTTTGCTAACCCATATATTGTAGTATTATTATCATTAATTAAATTGTCCAATCTTATCCCTATTGCTTCTATTAACTTCATTATTGCCTCCAAGCGTTTCCAACAGTAAACACTTACTAATAAGTTTAATGAAGCAAAATAAAATATTGGTTTCCAGTGGGCAACGCTCACCTAAAAATAGTTTACAACATTAAACTATTTTTAGTTTTGACATTTAGAGTTATTTTATGAAAGAAATTATATTAAAGATTTTATTTTATGCAATAATCGGTATTACAATATTTTTTATAGTGGTTGCAATAGAAATATGTTGCATGTACGCGGTTAAGGGCGACGAAACCTACACTTACCTCAGAGAATTTTGGGACTTGTATAAAAAATTGCTTTATATATAGGAAATACAATGAAAAGTTTTACTTTTAATTAAGCAGTGCAAATAACGTAATTGTAATAATTTTAACGAATGACGAGGCATAATAAAGTTATGGAAAAAAATTTACACTTCGTAAATCGGGAAGCAAAAACCAAGGTGGTCGCATTTAAGGGTTGTTTAAGGATAGAGCATTATACGCTGTTTACTAAGGCGATAAAAAGCGTGGTAAGCAGATTGATAGAGGAAGAAAATGCGGAAACCTTTTTATTTGCAATCAACAGCTCGTTTGACAGATGCTGCCTTGACGCGGTGACCGAATTAAAGAGGCATTATCCGTTGATTAGGCGGGTGTGTATACTGCCGCCGCAACAGATGCCGCAATACGACTTGAATTGTTACCGCCTGCACGATTACGACGAAATATACAATCCGTATACGGAAGGGAAGTACGGGTATGGTAAAAGCGTAAACCGAAGTCAGATAATGATAGATAAAAGCGATATACTGGTGACGTATTACGCCGACGATTACAGGCTGTTTAAAGGGGCGCGTTTGGGAGCGAAAATGGCGATAAATTACGCGTTGAAAAAGAACAAAAAAGTAGTAAACATTTACTGCGAGGAATTTGACATTCTATCCCCGAATTAAAACAACCCTCACCCGCAAAGCGTACTTCCCGTAGGGAATATAAAAAGCGAAGAA
>CATJZR010000083.1 GCA_949745625.1 uncultured Eubacteriales bacterium
AAATAATATAAATTTTATTTTTTTTCATTACTGAAATTCGCTCTTGGTCTCTCTTTCAAAGAGTTTTAATATTATGTTCATACAATTCTTTGCGCCGTCGCCGCTTTCAAAAACGCGGGACAGGAAGCACGCCTCGTATACCGCACTAGTAAGGGGCAAATCAACGCCGTACTTATCGCCCAGCTTTTTCATTGCCTTCGCGGTCATAACGCCTTCGGCAAGCTTTTCAAACTTTGTACCGTGCGCCATCATTTCGCCGTACTTGCGGTTGTGCGAATATTCGGAAAACAGCGTGGTTTCGTAATCTCCGAGGTGCGCAAGCCCGTAAGCGGACCGGAACTTGCCTCCCAGCGCGGCAATAAGTCTGCCCACCTCGTTTGCTCCCCTTGCCATAAGCGGACCCTTCAAGCTGACGTATCCGCTTCCGTCAAGTACACCCGCAGCGATACCGAGTACATTTTTGGCTGCCGCCCCTATTTCCGTGCCGATTAAATCGTTACCGTAGTAAAACCTGATTAAATTGCTTTTAAAGCTGTCTGCAAGGCGACGCTTCAAATCCTCGGATTCACTGTCTATCACCATACAGTTTGGTATTCCGCGGGTAAAAGCCTGAATATGTCCTGGACCTACCCACACTGCTATTTTATCGGGTGAAATTCCGCTTTCCGTCAGCACCTCGGAAAGGCGCTTACCCGTATCCACCTCAATCCCCTTCATACAAAGCACAAAGGGCTTGTCCTTTATATTAAACGCGGTTATTCTCTGCATAAAGCCGCGAAGTCCCTGCGACGAAATAGATATGATAATAACGTCCGCGCTTTCTACCGCAAGCTTCAAATCGCACGTCAGCATTATGTTTTTATCAAGCGTGACGTACTCGTTTTTACCTGTATTTTTTAAAATTTCGTAAGAATAGTCACCTTCTGGTCCCCAGGAAATTACATCGTTTTTTAATACGGTTGCCTGATACCAAGCGATAAACGAACCCCAGCGTCCGCAACCCAATACAGAAATTTTCATTTAGAATCCTATAAAATTAAATTTGTTTGCGCTCTAACAACGCGCGCGATAAAGTAACCTCGTCAGTATATTCCAACTCGCTGCCGATAGGTATGCCGTGTGCAAGCCGAGTGACGTTTATACCGAGCGGCTTTAAAAGCTTGGCAATATACATTGCCGTAGCTTCGCCCTCTACGTCGGGATTGGTCGCCATTATAACCTCGGTAACCGTTCCGTCGCTGACACGGGAAAGTAGCTCTTTAATGCGAATGTCGTTGGGTCCTACTCCGTCCATAGGACTGATTACACCGTGCAGAACGTGATATACGCCCTTATACTCGTGCAGCTTTTCCATTGCTACGACGTCCTTCGGCTCTTTAACTACGCAAATAGTTGCGCCGTCGCGCTTTTTACATATTGCGCAGACCTCTTCCTCGGTAAAGTTACCGCATATTTTGCAATAGCGGACCTTGCTTTTGCAGTTGACAATGCTGTCCGCAAAAGCCTTTGCCTCCGCGTCCGTCATTCCGATTATCTTATAAGCATAGCGTTGCGCCGTCTTTTTTCCGACGCCCGGAAGCTTTGAAAATTCGTTTATAAGCTTTCCGATAGGTTCAATAAAAACGTCCATACATTAAATCAAACCCGAATTTGCAAAGGGTCCCATTTTTTCGTTATATACTTCGTCGGCTTTTTTGTAGCCGTCGTTTATCGCAGCCATAATAAGGTCTTCAAGCATTTCGATATCGTCCTCGTCGGTGATGTCGATAGTTTCCGAAAGCTTGCTTCCGAACTCGATACCGTTGATAATTTTTTTAGCGTTCATATAGACGACGACCGTTTCGTCGCCCTCTTCGCCGCCGCCCGACAGACCGACAATCTCCCAGTCGTCCAGTTCTCTGTTCGCTTCCTGCATCTGCTCCTGCATTTTCTGAGCCTGACGCATTAAATTCTGCATATTTCCCATTCCGCCGTTGCCTTTAAAACCTGCCATTGCATCCTCCGATTTATCTGATTTCTATATCTATTCCGTCAAAATTGCTTTTCAGCTCTCTGACGGCTTTATCGTAATCGCTTTCACCTTTTTTTTTAAGCCTTACCTCGTGCGAGCCTACACCGAGTTCCAACAGAGTATCCGCAAGAAAGCTTGCGTTGTCCGTCTTGGTCAAGCCTTTGTACACCGCTTCGCTATCGGTCGTTAGCACCATTTTGTCGCCCTCAAAAAAGTTACCGACATCCATACAGAGCGTAAACAGCACCGCGTTCTTGCGAGTGGTGCGTAGCAACCTGATAAGTTTTGCGAAAATACCGTCCTTTTCCCCCTCGTTGAGCATACGCACCTCTTTGACGGGCGGGGCGCTGTCGAAAACAGTAGGCTGCGTTTCCGCAGGCGCGGCACTAAACGAAACGCGCTGCCGCTTTTCCGAGGGTTTTTCTTCGCTGAACGGCGATGCGGCTTCCTCAGCAATAAGCTTAGGCGCCTGCTTTACCGCAACACCCTTTTTTATCTGCCTTTCGAGCTCGGCAATTCTGCCGATAAGCGCGTCGATATTATAATCCACACTAGGCATTGCGCATTTAAGTACTGCAGTTTCGAAGGTTATTTTAGGATTGAGTGCGTACCGCATATCACCCTCCGCCTCCGCGAGAATCTCGGTTACGCGTAGTAGCTTATGCCCGTCGCAGTCCGAAACAATGCTCTCTATTCTATTGTATGATTCCTGCGGAATATTGACAATCTCCCGCGCATTTTTACAAATTTTTACCACCGAACAGTTGTTAAGAAAATTCAGCAAATCCTTTAAAAGCACGCCTACGCTTTTACCGGTAGAGAGGATACTCTCCACACCTGAAAGCGCCGCCGAGGCATTTTCATTCAAGATGCTTTCGCAAAGATTGCTTATGGACATGAAGTCCGCACTACCGAGCACCTCGTTTACATCGGCATAGGTAAGCTTTCCGCTTGAATACGACGCGCACATATCCGCAATAGAAAGGCTGTCGCGGGCGCTGCCGTTGCCGGCGCGGGCTATTGCGGAAACCGCCTCGTCCTCGTACTGCTTGCCCACCTGCCCGTAAACCGATTTGATTAGCTGCTCCAAATCCTTTTGCGGTATCAGCTTGAAATCGAACCGCATGCAGCGCGAAAGTATTGTCGCGGGAATTTTCTGCGGCTCGGTCGTGGCGAGTATGAATACCGCGTGAGCGGGAGGCTCTTCAAGCGTCTTTAATACCGCATTGAACGCAGACGAAGTGAGCATGTGCACCTCATCGATTATATACACCTTATATCTGCCCGATACAGGCGGGTACTGCACCTTTTCCCGCAAATCGCGCATTTCGTCAACGCCGTTGTTTGACGCCGCGTCTATTTCGGAAATATCAAGGCTTGCGCCCGCGCTCAGTGATTTGCAAACTTCGCACTTGCCGCAGGGCGAACCGTCGACGGGGCTTTCGCAGTTGATTGCCCGTGCAAAAATCTTTGCAAGCGTCGTTTTACCGGTACCGCGCGGTCCGCAAAACAGGTACGCATGACCTATTTTACCCGTCGATATTTGGTTTTTTAACGTGCGTACGATATGCTCCTGCCGCACGACCGTATCGA
Source organism: uncultured Eubacteriales bacterium (assembly GCA_949745625.1). Lineage (GTDB taxonomy): Bacteria > Bacillota > Clostridia > Christensenellales > Borkfalkiaceae > Coproplasma. The sequence continues at coordinate 3,605 of CATJZR010000083.1, forward strand.
ACGAAACGGGTCTGAAAGTTCTGTAAAACGCAAGATAAGCCATTTTTACTCCGTTAATAAATTCTGTAATTTATTTTTAGCGCGATTTATCGCATTGTCTATACTCTTGATATTTTTACCCAAAGCGGACGAAATTTCCGACATAGTCATACCGTCCGTGTACATTATAAGCGCCTTGAATTCGAGTGAAGACAGTACCTTGCTCATTTTTTGCAAAAACTCGTGCTTTTCCTCGCGCCCGATAAGCTCATCCTCAGGATTGTCGCCAGAGGTCCACTCGGCTCCGACCTCCATTATAGGCAAAAAATTATTGAGCGCGGAATGTTTTGCACCGTTGCTTTTTTTAACCGCATCCACTATGCGGTTGTGTATGCACCTGCTAGCGTACGACGAAAAATGCCCGCTGTCCTCCCTGAAACCGGTCACCGCGGAATACAGCCCGCACATACCCTCCTGAACGAGGTCCTCCGTTTCGCCGCCGCTTAAGAAGAACCTGCGCGCAATACACAAAACGACGGGCTTGTACTTGGTATACAGCGTTTCCCACGCCGACTTGTCGCCGCCCTGACACGCGAGCGCAAGCTGCTCGTCAGACATTGCGTTTCCTCACCGCCTCGTATGCGGCTATACCGAGCGCAACCGAAGCATTCAGAGAATTTACCTTGCCCTTTAGGGGTATGGAAAGAGTAAAATCGCATTTCTCGCGGGTAAGACGCTTGACGCCGCTGTCTTCGCCGCCGACTACTATTGCGATATTACCCGTCAAATCGGCGTCGTATATACTTGTGCCGTCCGCCTCTAACGCGTACAGCCAGTAATTTTTTCTTTTAAGCTCGTCCACGGCGCGGTTGAGTGAGTTGACCTTTGCTACCTTTATATGATTCGCAGCGCCCGCGGAAATTCGGACGACCGCCTCGGTCACACTTGCGGAATTGTTTGCGGGGATAACCACTCCGTCCGCGCCCGCACATTCTGCTACGCGGATAATCGAGCCGAGATTGTGAACGTCCTCTATTCCGTCGCAGAGGATAATAAAGCCGTTTTCCGTTTCGGAAGCGATAATTTCGTCAAGCGTGGAATAATGAAAATCCGATGTGAACGCGATTACGCCCTGATGCCGCTTTTCGGCGCTTAACTTGTCCAGCGCGCGCCTTTCGACGAACTGAACACGAACGCCCTTTTTACGCGCCTCGGCAAAAATGCCTTTAAGCGAACCCTGCGCGTCCTTTTCTATCATTATTTTTTCGATATTTTTATCGGTTTTAAGCAGCTCCGAAACTGCGTTGCGTCCTTCCGTTTTCATTTAACTTCCAAAAGCTGAGATATTCTTTCATACTGACCTGTCAGGTACAGATAGCCCAAAACCGCCTCGAACCCCGTCGAGCGGTTGTATTCCGCCACGCTTGCACTTTTGCTGCGCGTGGATTTTTTCGCGTTTCTGCCGCGCTTGAAAATATCGTTTTCCTCTTCGGTGAACAAAGGCTGAATTTTTTCAAGCAGCCCGCTTTGTCCGTGTGCGGAAACCTCGGCAGAGGTCAGCTTTTGCAACATGCCGGTATTGAAATCGGTTGTAAGCACAAACCTTTCGCGAACGTAAAGAGAATACACCGCGTCGCCCACAAACGCAAGCGTTACGGGGCTCAAAATTCTTGCTTCATTTTCAGTGATTGTAGTTAATAAATCAAACACGTTGCGCCTGTTTTCCGCTATTTTTTTCTCATATAATTATAGCACATAACGAATAAAAAAATCAATCGTATCGTACTATATACCGTGAAATTGTTTATCGTTAAAAAGAGTTTGCTTATAATTTGCTGCGCCGTTTTGGTCGGCGGCGCAATCTTCGGAATTTGCGCCGGCGCCGTCGCGTCGTCTGCGGCGCACGACGGGCTTAGAACGGTAGTTATAGACGCAGGTCACGGCGGTATAGACGCGGGCGTGCTTGGCATTTCTACCAAGACAAAAGAAAGTGAAATTAACCTGTATATCGCAAAATATCTGCGCGGATACTTTGCCGACGCGGGCTTCAATGCAGTGCTTACGCGCACCACGCAGGGAGGGCTGTACGGCACGAGCACGAAGGGCTTTAAGATGCGCGATATGAAAAAGCGCAAACAGATTATCGAAGAAAACAACGCCGATATGGTTATATCGATACACCAGAATTATTGCCCCATTCCGTCGCGGCGGGGCGCGCAGGTATTCTTCGACAAGGGCAGCGAATACGGCAAGATTTTCGCCGATTGCGTACAGAACAGCCTTAACGAAATGAAAGAGTGCGTCAAGCAGAATACTCCGCTTGTAGGCGATTATTACATGCTTAAATGCACTCCAAACCCCTCGATTTTGGTGGAATGCGGGTTTTTGTCAAACACGCTTGACGAAGCGCAGCTTATCACCGCCGAGTATCAGAAGGCGATTGCGTACGCCATTTTTAAGGGCGCCGTATCTTTCTATTCATAATTTAAACGGCTGTGCGTCGCACAGCCGTTTAGTTATTTAGGATAATTTTTCAAGTAATTTAAGGTCGATACCCTTGTCGCCGATTTTGATTATTTCAACCTTTACGACGTCGCCGATTTTCACTACGTCCTCAACCTTTTCGACGCGCTTGTCAGAAAGCTTGGAAATGTGAATCATGCCGTCCTTGCCGGGAGCAAACTCTACGAACGCACCGAAGTTCATAATTCTGACAACCGTTCCAACGAACATATCGCCATCCTCGGGGTCATGTGCGATGTTCAAAATGATTGCCTTTGCCTTTTCTGCGTTTTCGATAGGCCCGACGGTGGATACGTAGCCTCTACCGCTGTCGTCACTGTTAAATTCGATTTCAGTACCCGTCTCTTCCATAATCTTCTTGATTACGCAGCCCTGCTTACCGAT
>CATJZR010000084.1 GCA_949745625.1 uncultured Eubacteriales bacterium
ATTATGATACCCGAAGTATAAACCCGAAACCACTTTTTATCGGCTTGACGGTGTTCGGATAATTAACATTATCTATCTAAAAATTATTTGACAAACAAATATAATTTAATTAAAATTATTTCGATTTCAAACTATTTGAGGTCGAAATAATTTTTTTGAGCGTAAAAATGGAAAACAAAAGACTTTATGGGCTGTTGTCCTGTCTGCATAGGAAGATGAGCAGGGAAAATATTAAACTTTTTTCGGAATACGGTATCACACCTGTTCAGATGCATGCTATGGTGTTTATTCACTGCCAAACACGCGACGGTAAAAGCGTATGCCAAAGAGATATTGAAAAGCAGACCAATCTGCGTCCTTCCGCAATTTCAACTATGATTACAAACCTTGAAAAAAGCGGATTGATAACGCGTATAGTTTCAGAAAGTGACGCGCGCTCCAAGTACGTTATGTTGACAGAAAAAGGACTTGACGCTTGTTTGAAAAATAAAGAGCTTATAGAAAAATGCGACGGCGTTGTACAATCTGCGCTGACTGAGGAAGAACAGGAAACATTTAAAGCTCTTTTGCGCAAAATTATGGCTGAATCGGAAAAAGAGGTTAAAAATGATTAAAACTTTATTAAAAAGTGTGCGCGAATATAAGCGTGCGTCTATACTTTGTCCGCTTGTAATGGTTGGTGAGGCGGTAATGGAAATTATAATTCCGTTTTTAATGACGTTTATCGTTAAGGAATTGGAAGACCTCGCTACCGGTAAAACACAAGCAGCCGACAGCGGGCGTATAGCTTTGTTTGCTTCTCTTATGATTGTTTGCGCCTTTCTTGCGCTATTATGCGGCGCTTGGGGCGGCAAGCTTGCTGCGAAAGCCAGCTGCGGGTTTGCACACAATTTAAGGGAAGACATGTACAATAATCTACAAACCTATTCGTTTGCTAATATCGATAACTTTTCTACTGCAAGCCTGATTACCCGTATTACTACCGACGTCAACAACATACAGAATGCTTATCAGATGAGTATAAGAATGTTGGTACGCGCTCCCGTAATGTTTATTACTGCCATAATAATGGGCGTAATTATCGAGCCTGTGATTGCTGCAGTATTCGGCGGCGCTGCTATATTTCTCGGAATAGTGGTATCTATATGTATATTTAAGGTTTTGCCGTATTTCAGAACAATGTTCAGAAAGTACGACGATTTGAATGCAGTCGTGCAGGAGGACTTGACGGCTATCCGTGTGGTTAAGTCGTACGTAAGGGAAGACAGAGAAATTTCAAAAATGAAAAAGGCGAGCGGCGAGGTTTATAAATACTCGGTAAAAGCCGAAAGAATAATGACCGCCATGATGCCTTGCGTCACCATGACTATGTTTATAGTAAATATAATCATACTGACGATGGGCGCTAATATGACGATAGGCAATATCGCCGGAAGCGTAAGCCCTTCTAAATTGCAAACCTTGATTCAGTACTCTGCGCAGATTTTATCTGGCGTAATGATGGTGGCAATGTGCCTAAACTTTATCTCGCTTTCAAAGGGAAGCGCGGACAGAATTTGTGAAGTGCTCAATGAAAAGACAACGCTTCCCAAACCCCAAAATCCTGTGTTTGAGGTTAAGAACGGTGCTGTCGATTTTAACGGAGTAAGCTTTGCATATATGCAGAAAGCCGACGAAAAGGTTTTAAAGAATATCGATATACATATTGCCGAGGGGGAAACGGTCGGCATAATCGGTGCTACGGGTTCTGGAAAAACCTCGCTTGTTTCGTTAATACCGCGTCTGTACGACGTTTCAGAAGGAAGCGTAACCGTAGGTGGCGTTGACGTGCGTGACTACGAAATGGATACTCTCAGAAACAACGTGGCAATGGTATTGCAGAAAAACGTGCTTTTTTCGGGCTCTATTGCGGAAAATCTGCGCTGGGGTGATGAGGGCGCCACTGAAGAGGATTTGCGCTTTGCCGCTAAGCAGGCTTGCGCAGAAGAGTTTATCGGCGCGTTGCCGGGCGGATTTGATTACGATTTGGGGCAGGGCGGCGTGAATGTTTCAGGCGGACAGAAACAGAGACTGTGTATTGCCAGAGCTATGCTTAAAAAGCCAAAGATTATAATTTTCGACGATTCGACTTCGGCAGTTGATACTAAGACGGACGCATCTATCCGCGCCGCATTAAAGCGTTATGCGCCGCAGACGACTAAAATAATTATTGCCCAACGCATTGCCTCCGTGCAGGACGCGGATAAAATTATCGTGCTTGACGAGGGCGCGGTATCGGGCATAGGCACGCATAGCGAACTTTTGAAAAACAACGCCATTTACCGCGACGTGTATTTGTCGCAAATAAAAAGCGGCGGAGAAAAGGCGGCGGTATAATGAACGGTGTAAAAAGCAGGCGCGCCCAAGCGCCGTTAAAGACATTCGGCAGATTGTTGAAGTATGCGTTTTCGAGAAATAAAGTCGCAACTGCCTTCGTGGTGCTGTTCGTGCTTTTGTCTTCGGTTGCAAGCGTTACGGCGGCTTCGAGAATTTCCGAAATAATTACTAAGCTATTGGTTTACAGACCTGAAAATCATTCCGCATTTATAGAAACGGAAATGCCTTTAATCTATTTGAATATAATCATTATGGGTGGCATTTATTTCGTGGGTGCGGCTTCGTCGTTTGCGTATAACATCATCATGATGTATATTGCTCAGGGAACGCTTAAAAAAATGCGTAACGAAATGTTCGAAAAGATGCAGTATCTGCCCCTGAAATATTTCGACGGGCACACTCACGGCGATTTAATGAGCCTTTATACCAACGATGTGGATACTATGCGTCAGCTTTTAACTCAAACGATTCCGCAAATTATTTCCTCCGCAATAACTATAATAGCGGTGTTTGCGTTTATGGTTACTTATAGTGTTACCCTGCTTTTTGTCGTGCTGCTGGTTCTTACGGCGGTAATCTTGTTTACAAAATTTATAGGCGGGCGTTCTGCAAAAAATTACGTAATCAATCAAAAGGCTTTAGGCGCGTTAAACGGTTATATCGAAGAAATGACGGAGGGGCAGAAAGTTATTAAGGTTTTCTGTCACGAGCAGAAGGCGCGTGAAGGCTTCAAGACACTCAACGACAAACTTAACGATGCGGGTAGCAAGGCAAATACTTACGCATTCATTCTCGGTCCTATCAACAACAATCTCGGTTATATACAGTACGTTTTGGTTGCATTCGTAGGCGTTATGATAATGGCATTCGGTAACGAAATGGGGCTACTGTCTGTTTATTGCAGTGTTCGCAATGCGGAGGAAGCAAACAGGGTAGCGGTCATGGCAGGAATGCTCGTTTCGTTTTTAATGTATTCGAGGCAGTTTAATATGCCGGTTATGCAGGTATCACAACAGTTCAACGCAATCGTAATGGCGCTTGCCGGTGCAGAGCGTATATTTGATATGGTAGACACTGTGCCGGAAGATAAGGGTGGCGAAATTACTCTTTCGTACGGCGAATATGAACGCGATAAATGGGCGTGGAAAAAACCCGCCCGTAGCGGGTACGAGTATATCCCACTTATGGGCGATATTCGTTTTAATAACGTAGTATTCGGATACACCGACGAAAAGGTAATATTAAAAAATATTTCCTTGTACGCAAAGCCCGGGCATAAAATTGCGTTTGTAGGCTCTACCGGGGCGGGTAAAACCACGATAACGAATCTTATCAACCGTTTTTACGATATTCAGTCGGGCATCATCACTTACGACGGTATAGATATAAAAAGTATTAGAAAGGACGATTTGAGAAAAAGTCTTGGAATTGTCTTGCAGGATACTCATTTGTTTACAGGTACCGTAATGGATAACATACGGTACGGGCGGCTTGACGCTACCGATGAAGAATGTATCGAGGCGGCGCGGCTTGCAAATGCATATTTTTTTATTAAGCATCTTCCCGAAGGCTTTAATACGGTGATAAAGGGCGACGGGTCAAATCTTTCTCAGGGGCAGAAGCAGTTGCTTGCCATTGCCCGCGCGATGGTTTCTAAGTGCCCAGTTCTTATTCTCGACGAAGCGACCTCGTCAATCGATACGCGTACGGAAAAACTTATCGAACAGGGTATGGATAAGCTTATGGAAGGCAGAACGGTATTTATAATTGCTCACCGACTTTCGACCGTAAGAAACAGCAACGCAATAATGGTACTGGAACACGGCGAGATAATCGAGCGCGGCGACCACGAGCAGCTGATTTCCCAAAAAGGGAAATATTATCAGCTGTACACGGGAGCATTCGAGCTTGATTAATTTGAATTAATTATCATAGTACAAACTGTCGAAAACATACATTACTTTTAAGGGGTTTTGTATGTTTTTTGATTTTTTGGGTTTATTGTTTGGCAAAATTTTCTTTTTTACCGGTGTCGTAAAGGACGAGGGTAATTTTCCCAAACCGCTTTCTGCCGATGACGAAAAAAAGTATCTTCGCCTCGCACGGGAAGGGGATACCGAGGCCAAGGATATTTTAATAAAGCACAATATGCGTCTGGTGGCGCATATTGTAAAAAAATATACGGGAGCTGCCGAAACGGACGATCTGCTGTCGGTCGGTTCTATCGGACTGATTAAGGCTATAAATACCTTTCAGGACGGCAAGGGCACGCAGCTTGCAACCTATACGGCGCGATGCATAGAAAACGAAATTCTAATGCTTCTGCGCGCAGGCAAAAAACATAAAAACAGCGTCTCGCTTTCCGAACCCGTCGGGGTAGATAAGGACGGAAACGAGCTAACGCTTATAGACCTGCTTTCGGAAAAAGAGGAAAGCGTTTTCGCACAGGTCGAAAAAAGCATACAGCGAGAAAAATTCGTCGCTTGCCTTAAAAGATTTTTAAGCGAGAGAGAATTCGTTATTCTGTCGCTAAGATACGGACTCGAGGACGGCGTAGCAATGCCTCAAAGAGAGGTTGCAAAAAAGCTCGGCATTTCACGTTCGTACATATCACGCATAGAAAAACGGGCGATAGAAAAGGCGCGAGAGCGGCTGAATAAAGAAGATTTCTTCAACGATTAAATTTTGAAACGGTTTATCTCGGCATAAACCGTTTTTTACTTGCAAAATCGCGTATCAAATGCTAAAATCAATTTAATATATTTACGGAGATTTTGATATGGCAAATGTTATGGATACCCTTAGGGCAAGAGGGTTTGTAAAGCAGACGGTATACGAAGAAGATTTGTATAAGCTTTTGGACGAAGAGAGTGTAACCTTTTATACCGGATACGACCCTACTGCGGACAGTCTTCATGTGGGGCATTTCATGCAGCTAATTGCAATGAAGCACTTGCAGGACGCGGGACACCGCCCTATAATACTGATAGGCGGAGGGACTGCTATGGTCGGCGACCCTACGGGTAAAACCGATATGCGCAAGATGATGGCGCGCGAAACCATAGACTACCACGTAAGCTGTTTTAAAAAACAGATGTCTAAGTTTATCAGCTTTAAGGGACAGAACGCCGCGATTATAGTTAACAATGCTGACTGGCTTACAAAGCTGAATTATATGGATTTTATGCGCGATATAGGTGTGCATTTTTCAGTCAACGAAATGCTTAGGGCTAAGTGTTTCGAAACGCGCCTTGAAAAGGGATTGTCTTTCCTTGAATTCAATTATATGCTTATGCAGGGCTATGATTTTTTAAGGCTGTTCAACGATTATAACTGTAAGCTCGAGCTCGGTGGGGACGACCAGTGGTCGAATATTCTTGCGGGTGCAAATCTCATCCGCGTAAAAGAAAAAAAACCTGCGTACGCAATGACCTTCACGCTTCTTACTACAAGCGAGGGCAAAAAAATGGGCAAGACCGAAAAGGGCGCAGTATGGCTTGACGAAACCAAGACAAGCCCCTACGAGTTTTATCAGTACTGGCGCAATATCGCCGACGCCGACACCGAAAAATGCCTTAAACTTTTGACCTTTTTGCCTCTTGACGAAATTGCAGAGCTTGTTAAGTATAACGACGAGAGAATGAACAGGGCGAAGGAAACGCTTGCTTACGAGCTGACGAAGCTCGTTCACGGCGCGGAAAAGGCGGACGAGGCGCAGTCGCAGGCTCGCGCTGCCTTCGGCGGCAGCGGAGATATGCCCGAAAAGCACGTTAAAGCCGAAAATAATTCCATAATTTCCGTGCTTGTCGCTGCGGGTATTTGCACTTCTAACGGAGAAGCCCGCAGATTAATTCAGCAGGGAGGGGTATCATTGAATGATAAAAAGGTCACTGATATTAACGAAGCTGTTAATGATGGGGACATCGTCCACAAGGGCAAAAAGGTACACGTTAAAATCATTTTTGATTTATGAAAATTTGTATTATCGGATTTAGCGGTTCAGGTAAATCTACACTTGCAAAGTTGCTTGGTGAAAAGTATTCGCTTCCCGTTTTGCATCTTGATGCAACATTTTGGTATGGCGATTGGCAATACCGCACAAAAGAAGAGCAGAGTGAAATCGTCAAAAATTTTATGAACGAAAATTCTGATGGTTGGGTAATTGACGGGAACTACGCAAAAATATCACTTGAAAGATTTTCGCAATGCGATGCTGTTTATTTTTTGAATTATAACCGATTTGTGTGCTTTAAGCAGGCGGTAAAAAGATATAAGCAAAACAGGGGAACGGTGCGTCCTGATTGCCCGTGCTTAGAGAAGCTTGATGCTGAGTTTGTTAGTTGGTTGCTGTTTATCGGTAGAACACATAAAAGGCGAAATATAATTAAACGGCTACTGTCTCTTTCTTCCGGAACCAAATACGTATTCAAAAACCGAAAACAACTTGAAGAACATTTAAAAACGCTTTAATTATGTATTTATCAATAAACGGAGAATGTGAAACTCAAAAAATTATAGAGAAATCGCGTTTCATAACGGTATCTAAGCATATAGACGGCGAGGAAGATGCGAAGAAATTTATCGCGGATATAAGGCAAAGATTTCCCGATGCTACGCACAACTGTTACGCTTATATTGCCGACAGCTTAGGGAATTTTCTGCGCTTTTCCGACGACGGTGAACCTTCGGGCACTGCGGGTATGCCTATTTTAGAAGTAATCAAAAATAAAAAGCTTTACGAAACTGCGGTGGTCGTTACCCGTTATTTCGGCGGAATAAAGCTCGGAGCGGGCGGCTTGGTGCGCGCGTATTCGGGTTGCGCTGCAGAAAATCTCGACGCGGCGGAAAAGGCGCTATTCGAACAGTGCAGCGAGTCGCGGTATGCTGTCGACTATTCGTGCGTAGACGCTGTTATGCGATACTGCGCCGAAAGCTCGGCAACGGTTATAAACACTGAATACGGCGATGCCGTTACGTTCGTGATTGCAGTTAAACAATCGGAAGAAGCAAAATTCAATTCGGGATTGATTGACAGGCTTAACGGAAAGGTTGAGATTATAAAGTGCAGAGAATACTTTTTCCCGTTTAAAATATAATTCAAGGTCGCATTATGGCAGAAATAACTTCGATAGAACCTCAGGTCAAAGATAAAAACCGCTGTAACGTCTACATTGATGGCAGATTTTATTGCGGAATTAAACTTGAAGTGGCTATTAAATATCATTTAAAAGCGGGTATGCAGGTGGAAAAATCGCAGCTTGAAGAAATTCAGTTGGAAACCGAAAAAAGTCAGGCGGTAGATAAGGCCATGACGCATCTATCCGCAACAATGAAAACCGAACGCCAAATGCGTGATTTTCTTGTAAAAAAAGGGTATACCGAGGCTGTTTGCGATTACGTTATCGAAAAGCTGCAATATTATAAATTTATAGACGATTACGCTTATTGCAGGGCGTACGTAAATAGCGTGCGCGGCAAAGGAAAACGCGCTATAGAGGCGGACTTATTTAAAAGAAAAGCCAGACGCGACGCGATTGACGAAGCGTTGAACGACTTTACCGAAAATAAGGACGACGCATATTCGTTGCTTCAAAAATATATGCGCGGTAAGGAAGTAAATAAAATCAATCTGTTAAAGGGATATAAGTACTTGCTGTCAAAAGGTTACGGCTATGACGTCGCGCAGTCTGCGGTTGAAAAATTCGGCGTTAAGGAATAATATTAGCAGAAAAACCGTCGGAGGAATATAATATCAGTACCGAAGTATTCGGAATTAAAACGGGCGTCGCTCGCATCATCGAAGGGCGGGAAGTGGCGGCGTTTTATCCCGACAGAAAGCGAAATACTCATAAGGGTGATTACGGAAGCGCAAACGTAGTTGCAGGTAGCGACAGATTTATCGGTGCGGCGGCGCTTGCCGTGGAAGCTGCGTTAAAATCGGGCTGCGGATACGTAAAGCTCACGACGGCGGAAAAGGTAAAGCTTGCGCTTGCGGCAAAGTACCCTCAGGCAATTTATCTTGACGAATGCGATATGAACAGTCAGTCTATTGCAATCGGTATGGGTTGCGGCGTAAGCGAGCAGTTGTATGAAAGAATAGCGTTTCTTACACATAACTATGACGGCACGCTTATAATAGACGCCGACGGCTTAAACAGTTTATCCGAGTATGGCATCGGCGTTATTAAAAGCAGCAGGTGCAAAATTATTCTTACGCCCCACGCGAAAGAATTTTCAAGACTGACGGGGAAACCGACTGAGGAAATTCTGCGGGACCCGATAAAGCATGCAATGGACTTTGCAAAAAATTTCGGAGTTGTTTTACTGCTTAAAGGCGCGGCAACGGTAATTACTGACGGCGAGCGCACTGCACTGAACCTCAACGGAACCACCGCGCTTGCAAAGGCGGGAAGCGGGGATATGCTTTCTGGGTATATGGCGGGAAGCGCGGCGCGCGGACTGTCACCGTTAGACGCTGCCGTGTGCGCGGCGTATACTTTGGGTGTTTCGGCGGAAATAAGCTCTCAACAAAAGACGGATTATTGCGCTACTGCGCGCGATATTCTGAATAATTTACATTTAGCCGTCAAACGTTTGACAGGCAAATTTTAAATTGTTATAATACCCGTGTTGAAAGGGAGTAGTTGAAGGCAAACTTCGTCATCACAGCTTAACGGCTCGGAGTTTGACACCTCTTAATTTAGGTAACAAGACTTTTGACTTAAAGAAATTTAAGTCGGAAGTCTTATTTTTTTGACTTTCGGCAAATATAATAGAGAGGTTCAGATTTATGGCAGGCATGGCAATTTTAAAAGTGTTTTTACTGTTGGTTGGGTTCGTTTTGCTTGTGAAGGGAGCCGATTTCTTTGTGGACGGCGCATCGGGAATAGCAAAAAAGCTTAAAGTATCCACGTTTATCATAGGCGTTACGGTCGTTGCGCTTGGAACAAGCGCACCCGAAGCCGCGGTAACCATAATGGATGCCGCGACGGGCTCGGGCGAACTTATAGTCGGGAATATTTTAGGCAGCAATATAATAAATATTTTTCTTATTCTCGGTGTTTCTGCGGTTATTTGCAGTTTGCCCGTAGAAAAGACTACGCGTATGATTGATTTGCCGTTCTTGCTCGTTTCAAGCGTGTTGTTTGTGATTCTGGGCTTTTTCGGCAACTCGTTCAGCTGGTGGGAAGGGCTGATATTAATTGCTTTATATGTTGCCTATATGGTATATAACGTGATTTTTGCCGTCAGACAGTCGAAGCTTCAACTTGAGGAAGCTCATGCGGTTTGTTCTTTGGGTGAGGAAACTGTTCAGCACGTAGAGATAAACGGATGGTATTCTAAGCTTAAATATAAATATTCCGAATTGAAGGAAAAGGTTTGGTTTTTAATTGTAATTACGGTTGCGGGGCTTGCAATGGTTGTGGGTGGTGCTCAGCTGGTAGTAAGTTCGGCGCAGTACATCGCGAAAGATTTGATAGGAATTTCGCCTGAATTGGTTGCGCTTACCGTCGTGGCGTTCGGTACTTCTTTGCCCGAACTTGTAACTTCGGTTTCCGCTGCAAGAAAGGGCGACGTGGGTATAGCTACGGGCAACATAATCGGCAGCAACATCGCCAATATTCTTCTTATAGGCGGCTTGGGCGCACTATGTAAGGGCGGCGCGGGGCTTGTGTTCTCGACGGAAGGACTGATAAGCGGCGTCGTGGCGCTGTTTGCCGCGGTTATCATTTTTGTAAGCTCGTTTGGCAAAAAGAGGAGTATAGGTAGAGCGGCTGGTATCGTTATGCTGTCGTGCCTCGTTGCGTATTACGTGTTTATTTTTCTTAATTTATACGTATTTAATATTTATTGAATTGTTTAAAAACTGCGTTTGAAGGCAACAATAATTGTACGGCAGTACATATAATGAAATATATACTGCCGAAAAAAGAGGTTGATATGACAATTAAGCGCGGAGAATTATATTATGCCGACCTGTCGCCCGTTGTCGGTAGTGAGCAGGGGGGCGTTCGCCCCGTTCTAGTCGTTCAGAACGATGTTGGGAATAAGTATTCACCGACCGTTATAGCGGCGGCAGTGACAAGTAAAATAAATAAAGCAAAACTGCCTACCCATATCGAATTGCCGTCCAATACATACGGACTGCAGAAGGATTCCGTCATTCTGTTAGAGCAGATACGCACTCTCGATAAAAGGCGGCTTAAAGAGAGGATAGGCGAACTGAACGAAACTACCATGAGCCGCGTAGATAACGCGATTTTGATTAGTCTCGGTTTCGTCAAATAAATTTGCGGCACACTGTTAAACGTGCGCCGCATTAATTTTGTTTGACAATTCCGCATTGTTATTATATCATATAAATATGTTGGAAAAATTAAAAAAACTCAGGGTCAACATAGGCTGGAAAAGCTTAGTATTAATAGGCGTTTGTATAATTCTTATTCTTATCGACCTGCTGACAAAAATTTTCGAAGAGCGTTACAGTGAAAGCTGGACCTTTAAAGTCATACCAAAATTTATAGAGTTCGAGGCTGGACACAGAAACCCCGGTTGCGCGTTCAGTTTCCTCGCCAACGCCTCGTGGGGGCAGGGCTTTTTGATAGGGATGACGTTTGTGCTCTTAGCCTTACTTATTGCAGTTTACGTCTTTTTGCCCGAGCGTTTTATTATTTTAAAGGTTGCGCTGTCTATGATAGTTGCGGGTGCAATCGGTAACCTTATCGACAGAATAGCGTACCGTGAGGTGCGCGACTTTGTGGGCGTAAATATGTTCGGCAATATGGTTTACTGCAATTTCGCCGATTTTTGGATAACCTTCGGTACTGCGCTTGCAATACTCGATATAATGTTTTTAAATGAGTGGGCTTTAATTCCGCTGACAAAAAAGGCTAAGGAAGCTCAGAAAAAGCATAAAGAGGAAGAACAGCCTTCCGATACGGATAATAACATTAATGAATAAGCGTGTCGTTGCGGAAAAGAACTATTCCCGCGCAGACGTACTCGTTTGCGAGGTGTCGGACGGTAAAACGCGTTCGTACGTAAAAAAGCTGTTTGACAGCGGGCATGTGCTTGTTGACGGCAAGGCGGCAAAAGCCGCCCAAACGGTAAGAGTGGGTCAAACCGTTGAAATTACTTTTCCCGAAGCGGTGCAGTATGCAGTAAGACCCGAGGATATACCTGTCGACGTAATTTACGAGGACGGCGATTTGGCGGTGGTAAACAAGCCGCAGGGAATGACGGTGCATATCGGAAACGGCAACGTCGATGGTACTCTTGTGAACGCGCTGCTTTTTAGGCTTGACAGTCTCAGCGGAATAAACGGAGTTATTCGCCCCGGAATAGTTCACCGCATAGATAAAGACACCTCGGGGCTTTTGGTCGTTGCAAAGAACGACAATGCTCATTTAAGCCTTTCAAAGCAGATTGAGGAAAAGACCTGTAAAAGAACTTATCTGGCGCTTTTAGAGGGGAATCTCAAAACTGACAGTGGTACGGTGACGACCTATATTGGAAGAAGTCCGCAGGACAGGGTAAAAATGGCTGTAGTTTCACCCGATAAGGGGAAGCTTGCCGTTACTAAATACAGCGTAGAAAAGAGATTTGAAGGTTACACTCTCTGCCGTTTCGATTTGCAGACGGGCAGAACACACCAGATACGCGTACACGCAAAGCATCTCGGACATCCCGTGGTCGGAGATAAAGTTTACGGAATAAAAAAACAGAAATTCAAATTGAACGGGCAGCTTTTGCATGCTTTCAGACTTACGTTCGTACATCCCCGTACTTTGCAAACTATGACTTTTGAAGCGCCGTTGCCCGATTATTTTAAAGAAATATTGGATAAACTTAAATGAAGCTTTAAATTAGGTTGCAAAATCGTATTTTGGCTGATATAATTATTTAAAATTAATAGTTTAGGAGATTTTTAAATGTCAAGACGTTATTCTTCAAGTACGTGGACCGAAGTATGCGCATTTTGGGGCATGGTCGTTGCAGGATTTTCTCATTTCTTCGGCGGTCTTTTCAAAGGACTTGTCAGGTGGGCTTTTTCGGACGGTGAGGTAGGTAGAATTTTAACAAGAATTGCAGACGTTTGTACGTTGCTTGGCAATATTGCTTTGCTCGTTGCGATTGCCGTACCTGCATGGCAGTTTGTTAAATACAAGACGAAGGGTTGGAGAGTATTTTACTGGATTTCGCTTGTTCTGTTCATTATAGGCGTTGTGTTCGGCGTTGCAATAACCTTCTGAATTTGAAAACTTCCCCGACTTGTTCGGGGTTTTTTCTTTACAAATAATGTTAATTATCTTATAATTTAATTATGCTTGAAATTATTTGCGCCAAAAGCAGGCTTGCGAAAAAATTTAATTTAAAAAAGGGCGATGTTATACTTGCCTTTGACGGCATTCCCGCCGAGGACGTGCTCGACTATATATTTTACGACAGTAAGCCGAATTTTGTATTGCGGGTAAAATCGCGCGGCGGTAACGAACGAGATATAGTTATCGACAAGGACGAGACAGAAAGCCTTAATTTGACCTTTAAAGAAGAAGCGAAAATAAAAACGTGTCACAATCATTGTATATTCTGCTTCGTCGACCAGATGGGCGAAGGTATGCGCGAAAGTCTTTACGTTAAAGACGACGATTACACAATGAGCTTTATGTGCGGTAATTTCGTAACCTTGACAAACGTCAGTGGTAGCGAGCTGGACAGGATTATCCGTTTGCACCTGTCGCCGCTGTACGTTTCGGTACACGCAATGGATGAAAAGCTGCGTTGCGAATTGCTCGGAAATCGTTTTGCGGGAAAAATATGCGAACAGCTTAAAAAACTTACCGACTCGAAAATAACCGTGCACTGTCAGGCGGTAATAGTTCCTGACAAAAACGACGGCAAACAGCTTGAATATACCGCGCGCAAGCTTTTTGAAATGTATCCTTATGTCAAAGATTTGGCGGTGGTGCCTACCGGCATAACCAAATTTCGTGAGGGGCTTGCTAAGATTCCCGATTTTACTAAGCAACAGGCGGAGGCATTGCTTGACCTTTGCGACAGGTTAAA
Organism: uncultured Eubacteriales bacterium; assembly: GCA_949745625.1. Lineage (GTDB taxonomy): Bacteria > Bacillota > Clostridia > Christensenellales > Borkfalkiaceae > Coproplasma. The sequence continues at coordinate 13,444 of CATJZR010000084.1, forward strand.
TGCCGAATTCGGTGTTAACTTTCTTCTTCCTGCGGACGAATACTTCGTCAGAAGCGGACGTGATTTCAAGCCCGCATCGTTTTACGGCGATTTTTCCCAAATAGAAAACGGAATAGGCATGACGAGTAAGTTTATATCGGAGTTTGAAGAAAATTTATTTGAAACAAGTCTCAAATCTATGCGCAGGGTGGCTGTGATAACGGGAGTTAGCGCTTATCCTACTATAGAAAAGCTTTGCACTAAGGCAAATTCCGTTGTAAGAAATCTGCACGCCTTTGCCTTGTCCGTTGAAAATAAGTTTTTCGGTAGCTCGGTTACGTGTACGGGTCTGCTGACGGGCAGAGACATTGCCGAAGAGCTTGAAAAAAACAGAGATAGGTACGATTGCGCGATAGTGCCTGCAAATACGTTGAAAGAATTCGAGGACGTTTTTTTAGACGATATGACTGTAAGACAGTTAAAGCGACGCGTAGGCAAGAAAATAATAATAAACAGAAGCACTCAGGACTTTTTTAAAAATCTTATAAAGGGATAAATTATATGGCAAATCCTTTAATTGCAATAGTCGGCAGACCGAACGTCGGTAAAAGTACTTTTTTTAATAAAGTTGCCGGCAGGAAAATATCTATAACTGAGGACAGACCCGGCGTTACGCGCGACAGGCTTTACGCCGACAGTGAGTGGCGTGGCAAGGCGTTTACAATGGTTGATACAGGCGGAATAGAGCTGCGTTCAGAAGACACCATGTGGACGGAAATTAAAAAGCAGGCGGAGGTAGCGATAGATACCGCACAGGTAATTATGCTGATAGTCGACGGGAGAGAGGGGTTAACCACTTCCGATTATGACGTTGCGGATATGTTGCGTCGTTCGAAAAAACCTGTAATTTTAATTGTAAATAAAATCGACGAGTATTCAGAGGACAAGGTATTCGAATTCTATTCTTTGGGACTCGGCGAACCTTATCCTGTTTCGGCGGAACACGGTACGGGAATCGGTGACGTGTTGGACGAGGCTGTAAGCTGGTTTGACAAGAGTGAAACCGAAGAGGACGATAGTGTCAAAATTGCGGTGGTCGGCAGACCGAACGCCGGTAAAAGCAGCCTTGTTAATAAGCTTCTCGGTTTCGAGCGGTCTATTGTTACGAATGTGGCGGGAACAACGCGCGATGCTATTGATACTAAGTTTACGGTAAACGGGAAGAATTACACATTAATAGATACTGCGGGAATCAGAAAGAAAAGTAAGGTAGAGGATGACGTGGAATACTATTCCGTTATGCGCGCATTCGACGCAGTGCGTCGTGCCGACGTGTGCCTTTTGGTGGTTGACAGCACTACAAACCTTACCGAGCAGGATACGAAAATTATCGGCTACGTTCACGAGCAGGGCAAGCCGTCGGTAGTGGTAATGAACAAGTGGGACCTTATAGAAAAGGATACCAACACGATAAACAAGTTCGAGTGTAAGCTGAAAGAAGATTTGAAGTTTATGGACTATTTCAAGTCGATTTATATTTCGGCAAAAACAGGTCAGCGCACCGATAAAATTCTTTCTATTATCGACGAGGTTTACGCACATTCGCATACAAGAATTACTACGGGTATGCTGAACGATGTTATCGCTGACGCAGTACGCGCGAACGAACCGCCTTCGTATAATGGCAGGCGGCTTAAGGTTTACTATTCGTCACAGGTGGCAGTAGCGCCGCCCACGTTCGTGCTATTTGTAAACAGCGGCGACCTTATGCATTTTTCCTACGAGAGATTTCTTGAAAATACGTTAAGAAAATCGTTCGATTTTTCGGGTACGCCGATAAAAATACTTACCAGAGAGAAAAAGGACTGATGAAAATATTAGAGATTAATGACCTTTGGTATTTTGCTGTTGCGGCAGTCGTCTGCTATTTTATAGGCTGCTTCAATTTTGCCGTGTTAATCGCGCATTTCAAGAAAAAGAATATAAGAGAAATGGGTAGCGGTAATCCCGGCACTATGAATATGACACGTTCGCTCGGATTTAAGTTCGGACTGGTTAACTTTTTATGCGACGCTTTAAAGGGCGGGTTGCCTGTGCTTGCCGCTTATCTGCTTTTCAAAAACTACGTGTTTGAAGGTACTGAATATTCGGTAGCAGATTTTGCGCGTTATTTCTTTGGCCTTTTTGTTATCATAGGGCATATTTTCCCTGTAACGATGGCGTTTAAAGGAGGCAAAGGTATTGCTTCAACTATGGGTATCTTCATTTTCGCGTTGCCTTGTGAATGCTGGTGGTACATTTTTATAGTGGTTGCATTTTTGGCGTGTATACTGTTATATATTGTTTTTACGGAATGGGGGTCTATGGGTTCGCTTATCGGCGTTGCCGTTCTGTCTGTTTTTCAGGCGGCTCTGTTTGCCGATAGGTATGCTGCAGACGTTTTTAATCTTTGGAGCACTTTGACTTTTTTGTTGCTGCTTATGATTAATTTACTGACTTGGACGGCTCACCGTAAAAATATTTTCAGATTGCTTGCCGGTGAAGAACACCGCACGGTGGTAAGAAAGCGTAAATAAAAATAGACACCTCTTTGCAGGTGTCTATTTCTTTTTTTCGTCTTTATCGTCTCCGTTGTTTTCCTTTGAGTTAATCGAGTACTCGATAAGAGGGTTTGTTCGACAAAGCGCGTCTATAAAGTCTTGGTACCATTCTTCATTTACGACTATCATAAATAGTGTGCCGTTGCTCATGCCGACTGACAACTTGTTCGTAGTGCGGTCGAGTATAACCGACTTAATATCTTTTACGTCGTACTTACTTTTAATAATGCCGAAGCTTGTTTTTAACGTGTTTTCGTCTATTGAATAGTACGAGGCGAGCAGCAGACTAATAAGGAGTACAAGCAGAATTACAGGTATTAAAAAGAAAAGCGTATATTGAATAATGGGATAGATAATATTAGCCGCTTCTTCTATATTATCGTTTATAATTCTGAAAATGTTAATTCCAAGCCCTGCAAAGCAGAGGGCTATTCCTGCGTAAATAAGCGAAAGCGTAAGCTTCGTAAATTTATATTTAAATTTTTTCATTAAACAGATTATACAATAATCAGACCTAAAAAGCAACAAATAGTATTGATTTTTTGAAAATAGGTGTTATAATTTAATTGCAATAAATATCACCAGGAGATTGTATGAATAAAATTATTACCGTAAGCAGACAGTTCGGCAGTGGCGGTAGAACTATCGCGCGCGAGGTCGCAAAACGGCTTTCCATTCCGTGCTATGACCACGAGCTTATTGATAAAGTTCGGGAAGACTGCGGTTTTACTAAAGAGTTTATTGACGAAAACGGCGAAAATTCGTCCACCGGTTTACTGACGAGTATGTTCGGCTCTTCATTCGGCCGCGATATCGTTTGGACCTCGCAGTGTAAGGTTATTTGCCGCCTTGCCGAAGAGGGGGCATGCGTAATCGTGGGGCGTTGCGCTGACTATATACTCAGGTCTAAGGCTGAGCTTTTCAAGGTGTTTATACACGCCGATGCGGCAAAACGCGCCGAGAGGATAGTTTCGCTTTACGGCGAGAGGGAAGAGGCTCCAGAAAAACGTATAAAGGAAAAGGACAAACGTCGCGCTTCATATTACCGTTATTATACGGACTTGGAGTGGGGACTGGCGAAGAATTACGACCTTTCTTTGGACAGTGGCAAAATAGGAATTGAAAAATGCGTTGATATAATAGTCGACTTATATTAATTAAAGACCGCCGTGTTCGGTGGTCTTTAATTAATCTTTAAAGTAAGCTGGGCGGGGTCTAGGAAGCTTTTTGTGCGGTTTGCGAGGTGTCGGTAAAGGACTTTCTTGTTCTTGGGTAAGTTCCACATTTCCGCCGTCGTGTGCCTGAGACTCCGTGCAGCCGAACATAGTTACAGTGAATAGTGTAAATAGAGTAAGTACGGATAAAATTAAAGTTGAAAGTCTTTTCATGAAGATAGTATGCGGTATTTTGCCAAAATAATTCAAACGCTTGCATTATAAAAATTAACGTGTTAAAATAAAGGCACCTGAATTTAAAGAATTTCTGAGAGTAAAGGGCTTAATACAAGGCACACATTTTGTGTGCTGTTTTGCCTTTCTCTCTTTATTGCGGAGGGAATTTTTTTATGTTTGATAAGAGGCTTGCTGTGATTAGTGTAATAGTTGAAGACCGAAAAAAGAGCGCCGAAATAAATATGCTATTATCAAGTTTCGGCGATTTCGTCGTGGGTAGAATGGGTATTCCGTATAAGGAAAAGGGTGTTTCCGTTCTTTGCGTCGTTGTGGATGCGCCAGCCGAAACGATTAATACCTTAACCGGTAAGCTTGGAATGCTCGGCGGTGTTACCGCAAAAACTTTAATGTCAAAAATATAGGTGCGATATGAAAAAGTTATTTTCGTTTTTAATTTCATTTTGTATGATAATTTGTTCGGTGAGTTTTATCGCCTGCGGCAAGTCTTACGACGAGGAAACATTAAAACTCGTTGCGGTCGACGCAAGCGCCGTGGGGCTTGCTAATGATATAGATTATTACGTTGTTGCCGAGCCTGCGGCAAGTTCCAAGGTTAAGGTTATACCGAATTTGTATTTTGCGGGAAGTCTTCAACAGCTTTACGGCGGCAACGGGTATCCGCAGGCAGTTGTTGTAGCAAAAAACAGGTTGTTGGGCAGTGATGCTTTGACTAATTTTATCCACGCGCTTTCAACAAGTCGCGAATGGCTTTTAAGTGAAGACGTTTCTATAGAAGCTATAACCGACGCAATCAACCCGCATCTTACGCAAGGGATGGAACCGGCAATTAAGCCGCAAAATCTAACTAAGGCGGTTATTGAAAACTGTAGCATTAATTTTGTGTCTTCAACGGCGGGAAAAGGAGATATAATTTCGTTTATGGAAAAGCTGAATTCCGTCGGTGGCGGGTCTTTCGGAATGCCTACAGATGAATTTTTCTGGGATGGTGGCGGTAGTAGCGAGTATATTGAAAAAATATGTGTTTATGCGCCCGACGGTGCGCCTGCGCTTGGTATGGCAAAGGCTATGTCCGAAAATGAAGTTTAGAATGCCGAGTATTTCATAGTCAACCCGAATACAGTTCAAGCACTTGTCGGCGGCGCCGAGCCCAAGGCCGATATTTGCGTCCTGCCCGTGAATATAGCGGTAAAGCTTTTGGGTAATGCAAAAAATTATAAGCTTGTCGGAACGCTTACACACGGTAATTTGTATCTGCTTTCAAAGCATGGCGAGCGGATTAGCGAAGATAATATAGAAAAACTTAAAGGCTGTACGGTTGGGGTAGTCAATCTTGCCGCGGTGCCCGGGCTGACTTTTAAGGCTATTTTGCAAAGTCACGGTATCAGATTTACGGAACAATGATTAAAGCTTATTTTTCAAAACGAAAATTCAATATTATTTTGTCGGCTTGCGCGTTTTTTACAATGTGGTTAATTTGGCTTATCGCTTATTACAGTGTAAGAAATGATTACATTATACCTTCTTTTAGCGAAACTATTAAAAGCTTCGGCGTGTGTTTGATTTCTGCTGATTTCTGGACGGCATTCGCGTTTACGGTATTACGGACGGTGGGTTCGTTTGCAATTTCTTTCGTATTTGCTACCGCGCTTGTCGCGTCGGGGGCGATATTCGGTAAAATAAATGCTTTCATAAAGCCTTTTATCGACGTTATGCGTACTTTGCCCACGCTTGCCGTCGTACTCATTTTGCTGTTTTGGACTACGCCTTCGGTTGCGCCTGTCGTCGTAACCGTACTAGTGCTTTTTCCTATGATTTACGCGCAGCTTTATGCTGCGGTAAAGGGTATAGACGGGGGCATTATAGAAATGGCGGAGGTATATGGAATAGCAAAACGTGAAAGGTTGACGAAAATGTATCTTCCTATGATTTCGCCGAGCATTTTGGCACAGACAGGCGCGAACATATCGCTCGGTATTAAGGTTATGATTTCCGCCGAGGTGCTGGCAGGAACGTATGAAAGTATGGGCGGGCTTATGCAGAACGCACGCGTTTACGTCGATATGCCACGGCTTGCGGCACTGACTTTAATTGCCGTTCTTACTGGACTGTGTATTGATTTATGCTTTTCGTTTACAGAAAAGTTTACGTTCAAATGGAGTAAAAAAGAGAGCTATGCTTGAAATTAGCTTATCAAAGAAATACGGCGATTTGATTGTTTACGACAGCTTTAAGCTTTCCGTAGAAGAGGGAAAAATACTCGGCGTTCTAGGTGAAAGCGGTAGCGGTAAAACTACGCTTTTGAACTGTATAGCGGGGCTCACACAATACGAAGGAAATATTCGCAAGCTAAAATGTTCGTATGTATTCCAGTCGCCGCGGCTCGTCCCTAACCTTACTGTCAGAGAAAATTTGCGTTTGATTTGTAAAAATGAAAAAGCCGTAAACGATATGCTTGAAAGGGTTTGCCTTTCAGACAAGGCAGAAAGCTATCCGGTCGGGCTTTCGGGTGGACAGGCGCAGCGTGTTTCGCTTGCGCGTGCTTTTCTGTTCGACAGCGAAATTATATTGATGGACGAACCGCTTTCTTCGCTGGATTTAAGGCTGAAAAAGCAGATAATGGAATTGTTTTTATCTGTTTGGCAAAGTGATAGGCGTACTGCAGTTTTCGTCACGCATGATGTTGACGAAGCGCTTGCAATTTCTCATCGAATAATAGTTTTGCGTAGCGGCGAAATCAAGTACGATATATCGCCCGCAGGGCAACTGCCTCGCGATGTAAGTACGTGTGCGCAATATCGCGCTGAACTTATTTCGCGGTTGCTTTGAAATTTGCTTGACAACGATTACTTACGAATTTATACTTTAAGCAAATAATATCTTGGAGACGTAAATGAAAAAGTTTTTCTCGGAATTCAAAAAATTCATTACACGCGGAAACGTAATCGACCTTGCTGTAGGTATGATTATCGGCGCGGCGTTTACGGCAATAGTAAACGCGCTGGTCAACGGAATATTTAAGCCGCTTATAAACGCTATACCTATGGGAAATATTCAGGGGCTTATTACTATGTTAGTTCCCAAAAATTCTGAGGGTATACAGGTTCCCGCGAACTCGGCCGACATAGATTTGGCAAAGTCCGTCTATATAAACTGGGGCGACTTTATAATGGCTGTCATTTCGTTCTTTATCACCGCGCTCGTTTTGTTCCTCATAATCAAGGCAATTAATACCGTGCGCGAAAATGGAAAAAGCCTTGCGGACAAACAGAAAGAAAATATACAAAAGAAACTTAAAAAGGGCAAGATAACGGCAGAAGAGGCAGAACAGGAGGTTGCAGCTATCGATGCGGCTCCCGCAACGCCTGTCGAGACTACCGACGATTTACTTCGCGAAATAAGAGACCTTTTAAAGGCTGGAAATAAAACAGAATAATTAAAGCAGCGGAAATAAGCCGCTGCTTTTTATAAATTAATTTAAAAATTGCGTTCAAAAACTTTATTTTATCAATATATTGTGGTATAATATAGTCGGAATACGCAGATATTGTGTATTATACTATAAAAAATGTAAAGCCGGAACGAAACGCCGTTATTATTAAGTAAATATTGAGTACACCTATTACAGGCATAAGCACCATAAGCAGGAGATTTTTTAATCTGTATCTCAAAATGAACATAGTGACGTATATTCCGATAGCTCCACCTAGAATGGCGGTTAAAATAAGCTTACCGTCGCCGCTGTTCATTTTGCCTTCGTCGCCGCACGATTCGTCGCGTTGGGTTTTAAGCAGAATTACGGCGTAAAAGTTTACGGCGACTATATACACGATAAAAATAATGTATAACAAAAGCATATAAAAAGTATGCCTAAAAATTGACGTTTAATACAGTGAGGTAATCAATGAGGTGTATTTACTGCGGATATGAGGATAGTAAGGTTATAGACAGCCGTTCTGCCGACGAGGGCAGGACTATAAGGCGTCGCCGTGAATGTTTCAGTTGCAATAAAAGGTTCACGACTTATGAGACTATTGAGGATACGCCGGTACTTGTAGTAAAAGCTAACGGAACGCGGCAGACTTTTGACGCGCAGAAAATTAAGAACGGCATAATAAAATCGTGTGAAAAACGCCCCGTTTCGATGAGCGTAATCGATGAAATTGTCGGTGCGGTAGTCAAGCAGGTTTACAACACGATGGAGCAGGAAATTTCCTCTAAATCCATAGGTGAGCTGGTTATGGGAGAGCTAAAAAAGCACGATGAGGTTGCATACGTAAGATACGCGAGCGTGTATCGTTCTTTTAAAGATATTTCAAGCTTTTTGGAAGAACTTCAAAAAATGATGGAAAGCAAAAAATAGAGGTTATTCAGACAGTGGCGACACTGTCTGCATTTTTGTGGATTATGAAAATTACTAAAAAAATTTATGCGGGCAATGTGATTATAGGCGGTGGCGAGCGAGTCAAAATTCAGTCGATGTGCACGCAAAAAACGTCTTTGACTGACGAGGTTATAAACCAAATTCACGGACTGGAAAAAGCGGGGTGCGACATTATTCGCGTTTCCGTTCTCGACGACGAAGACGCCGCTGCTATAAAAATTATTAAAGACGCTATAAATATTCCTATTGTTGCGGATATTCACTTTTCGCATAGGCTTGCCGTTTCCGCTATTGAAAACGGCTGCGATAAGGTGCGTATAAATCCCGGCAATATCGGCAACGAGGCTGCCGTCAAAACGGTTGCGGATTGTATAAAGGCTCATAAAATTTCAGTGCGTGTCGGTTCAAATACCGGCAGTATCGAGAAAGAGTTTCTGCAAAAATACGGTAGAGGAGCACCTGCTTTGGTTGAAAGTGCTTTAAAAAGCGTCTGTATGCTTGAAAAGTACGGCGTCGGAGACATAGTTATTTCTGTCAAGGCTTCGGACGTACCTACGACGGTAAAAGCTTATACTTTGCTTTCTGAAAAGACCGATTATCCTCTACACTTGGGTGTAACCGAAGCGGGGACGGAGCAAATGGCTGTAGTTAAGTCCTCGGCGGCGCTCGGCTCGTTGCTTTTGAGCGGTATAGGTGATACACTTCGTGTTTCGATAACTGACGAGCCCATAAAAGAGATATATGCCGCGAAGCGGATTTTGCGTGCCGTGGGGCTTGATAAAAATTATGTGGACGTAGTTGCCTGTCCGACGTGCGGTCGTTGCCGATGGAATTCGATGCGGTTTGCACGAAGAGTCACCGATTATGTCGAAGGGTTTTCAAAGCCGCTGAAAATTGCGGTTATGGGCTGCGTGGTTAACGGACCCGGCGAGGCGAGGGAATGTGATTTGGGGATTGCTGGTGCGGAGGAATATTGCGTCATATTCAAGAACGGTGAGATAATCAGGCGCGTTGGCCGCGACGAAGCGGAGGAAGAGTTTATGAAGGAGATTGACGGGATAATAAATGATAGATAAGTGCTTACATGAAATCCGCTTGCTTGATAATTTCCGTGACGCGATAATTAAGTCGGTCGTGCTTGACAGTCAGTCTGAAATCGTCGAGGTCAAAATTATTACAGATAAAGCTTTTCAAAACGGGGAGAAAGAAAAAATTTTTAACATTATACGGAAGATTATACCGTCAAAGTTCGGTTGTAAGGTAGAAGTGAATAAGCTGTCGCCGGACGAGAAAATGGTAAAACAAAAAATTGAGGAAGTCGTCAAAGAAAATTTCAAAGCGCTTTCGGTTATCTTGACTGAAAAAGATATAGAAGTTCGTAAAACCGAGAGGGGGTTTGAGTTTAGGTTGAGTGTTATGCGCGGAATGGCGAATGTCGAAATATGCAACGCGATAATAAAAAATCTCAAACGAAATTTTTGCGGTGAATTTTTTGGCGAATTCGTTGAGAATAAGTGTGACGCTCTTGATATAGAAGTGGACGAGGAGCAAGAAAACATCGAGTTCGAAATGCCTACTCGCTATTTTGATATTGCCAATTTTACACTGCTGGAAGGTGGCGAGAAACAGAAAAAAGCGGTGTATATCAGCGATTTGAATTTCGAGGGTGAAAATGTGGTTGTGTGCGGAACGATAGACGATTTCCGCGAAAGAAATTATACGAACTCAAAAAATCAAGAAAAGACTTATTTCAGCTATACCCTCAATGACGGCACCGCCGCGCTCAGGGTCACTTATTTTCCGCGCTTGAAAAGCATAGAGAAAATCCGTCCACTCAAAGTGGGTGACAGTATAGTTTGCACGGGCAAGTCGGAACTATATAACGGCATGATTCGGTATACCGCAAACTTAATAGACCTAGGTACCATACCTGAAAACTTTGTCCCCGAAAAACGCCCCTCGAAACCTGTTCCGAAGTTTTATTCTGTAGTAAAGCCGCAACCGTTCTCTGATATCGAGCAGACGGATATGTTTACGGCAGTCACCATACCAGAGTGTATTAAAGATAAAACATTTGTCGTGTTTGACCTTGAAACCACGGGGCTTAATTGCGCCCCGACCTCGGGCAATATGGATGCAATAATAGAAATCGGTGCTTATAAAATCGCGAACGGGGTAATAAGCGAAAGTTTTTCTACGTTCGTAAATCCTCAGCGCAAACTTTCGGATGAAATAATCAACCTAACTGGAATTACCGAAGATATGGTAAAGGATGCGCCCGTAATAGGCGAGGTTATGCCCGACTTTTTTAAGTTCTGCCAGGGTAATATTCTTGTCGGGCACAATGCGGCAAACTTTGACTTCAAATTCGTGGATTACTATTGCTCGAAGCTCGGATATATACTTGATAGACAAGTAATGGACACAATTCCTCTCGCGCAAGAGCTGCTGTTCTTATCCAACTATAAACTGAATACTATTGCAGACCATTTTAAAATTACTTTTAATCACCATAGGGCGATTGATGACGCATACGTAACGGCAAAAATATTTTTAGAGCTTATAAAAATAAAAAAATCTTTGCCAAAACTGCAATAAAGCTTGCTTTTTCAATATGGATATGATAATATTATGGTAACCTTAATCGATACAAGAGATTGAGTGCCTTTCAAGGCACTCAATAATCATATAAAGGGGAGTTATGCAGTTTAAACCTGTTGAAGAGATACGCGCAGCTATAGAAGGAACGGCTGTCAGTATGAATATCGAAATTGTCGATATAATGTTCGACGGTAAGTCGAATGCGCTTACAGTGTACATCGATACGGAAAATGGGCTGGACCTCGATACGTGTGAGAAGTTCCATAGGGCGATAGACACGTTAATTGACGAACTTGACCCCTCCTATGGTCAGCCGTATACATTCAATGTTTCAAGTCCTGGTCTTGACAGACCGTTTAAAACGCCACGTGATTTCGAAAGAAATTTACAGCGTGAGGTGGAGTTGAGGCTATACTCTCCATTGAAGGGCAAAAAGTTTATAGAAGGTATATTGACGGACTTTGACGAGCATTCGGTAACCGTAAAGACGGAAAAGGAAGAGCTTAAAATAACCTTCAATAAAATTGCGAAAATAAACAAAGCAATAAAATTCGAATAAAAACGAGCAGGATTTATCAGGAGAAATGATATGACCAACAAAGATTTTTTTGCGGCACTTGCCGATTTGGAGAAGGAAAAAGGAATACCACAGCAGGTGTTTTTGGACGCGCTTGAAAACGCGCTCGTATCTGCATGCAAAAAGCAATATACCAGTGGAACGGGTACAGTTGAAATCAGGACTAATCCCGAAAGAGGCACGATTGACTTTTTTACCGTGAGAATTGCGGTAAATGAAATTATCGACCCCGAAAACGAGATTTTGCTTGAAGACGCGCAAAAAATAAAAAAGAGCTATAAGCTCGGCGACAAGGTGCTTGAAAAGTTCGTACCCAAAGATTTTTCGCGAATTGCCGCGCAGACTGCTAAACAGGTCATACTGCAAAAACTTAATGAAACGGAAAGAGATGCCGCCATTAACGAATTTTCCGATAAAGAAGGAGAGCTGCTCGTAGGTATTATCCGTAAAATTGACGTTAAAAACGTGTATATCGAGCTCGGCAAGGGTCAGGTGAAAGGACTTATGCTGCCCGCCGATCAGGTTGCCGGTGAAAAATACAATGTTAACGATAAGATAAAGGTTTTCGTTAAACGCGTTAAAAACGGGTTCAGGGGCGCGCAGGTGCTTGTCAGCAGGTCGTCGCCGGGACTTGTCAGAAAACTTTTCGAGGAAGAAGTGCCTGAAATTAAACAAGGTACCGTAATTATCAAGGAAATCAGTCGCGAAGCTGGCGCAAGAACGAAAATAGCAATTTATTCAGAGGATCCGAGAGTCGACGCTATAGGCGCGTGCGTCGGTAATAAAGGCGCAAGAGTAAACGCTATAGTGGAAGAGTTAAAAGGCGAAAAGATAGATATTATTCCTTGGTCGGACAATCCTTTGGAATTTATAGCAAAATCACTGTCGCCTGCTAAGGTTATTTCTGTTACTCAGCTCAGTGACGAAAAAACAGCGCTTGCGGTCGTACCCGACGATAAACTTTCACTTGCAATAGGCAAAGACGGACAGAACGCGCGGCTTGCGGTTAGGCTGACGGGTTGGAAGATAGACGTAAAAAGCGAGTCCGTCGCAGCGAAGCTTGGTTTGACTACTCAAAATTCCGAGGATACGGAGAATTAAAATTTAAATGGCTAACAATAAAGCGCCGCTCAGAATGTGCATTGCGTGCAGGCGGCTGTTAGAAAAAAGAGAAATGCTGCGTGTCGTAAGAGGTGAAAACAAAATTTTTCTGGACTTTACTTCCAAGGCTTCAGGGCGCGGCGCATACATTTGCGATAATCCCGACTGTATTAGAAAACTGAAAAAACAGCGTCTTTTGAATAAAGTTTTTTCATGTCAGGTCGAAGAAGAAATATATAACGCTATCGAGGAGGCGTACTTTGGCGCAAAGTAAAGTACAATCCTATATAGGCTTTTGTAAACGGGCGCGTAAAATTACGCTTGGTTCAAGCGCAATTGGTACTCTGAAGGGGGGAGTTTATTTGTTGCTGCTCGATAAGAACGCGGCAAAAAATTCTTTGAGGTACGCTTTGAAATATAAAAGAAAGTTTGGGTGCCCGTTGCTTGTGTGCGGAGACGATTTTGAGGAACTCGTCGGCAAATCCTCTTGTAGGCTTGCGGCCATACAAGAAAAAAATCTTGCAGAAGCAATATTGAATAGCGGAGAATCCGGATACGAATTGTATACCGAAGGCGGTGAATAGTATATGGCAAAAAAATTTGAGAACATAGAAAACATAGGAAAACTGATAACTGACGGACTGGTTTCCGAGCTGATTAAAAAAGTCGGCGCAGCAGAAAAGTCTGCTTCAGAAATTTTAAAAAAGCTTGCCGAGCTTGAGAATGCACGGCTTGCAAAGAAAATAGAAGCGGAAAGGCTTGCTGCCGAAAAGCTTGCGGAAGAGAGAGCGGCGGCAATAGCCGAAGCTGAAAAGCAAAAAGCTTTGGAGGCGCAAAAGGAATCAGAGGAAAAGTCGGTTAAGGAAGCTCAGAAGCCTCAACCGCCCGAAAAGCCCGTTACAAAGCCCGAAAATAAAACATTCGTTAATCGCGATACGCGTCCACAGCGCGGACCGGTAAAGCCTGCGGCACCGAATTACAACAACGCAAACAGACCAACCAGACCGTTAGGTCAACAGAAATTCGGTACGGCGCCGGCGACTTCGACTGCTTCTGCTGCTTCGCAGGTTAATAAACCTAAAAATTTCGGTCCCGATAAGAAGAAGCAGACTTACGACAAAACGTATGTCGAAAAAGAGAGACACGCAGTATCAAAACGGGCTTTACAAAAGCAACAGGGTGCAACAGTTGCCGATTTCGACGAAAACAAGAGCGGATACAGAAAGCTGCGCGTAAAAAAGGACAAAAAGCAGCTTAATTCTCAAACTATAAAAATAGAACGTGCGGTGGTTACTACGGACGAAATAGCAATTAAAACTTTATCTGAAAAGCTTGGCATTTCTGCTGTGGAAATAACCAAACGTCTGTTTAAAGAAGGCGTAATGAAGACCGTAAACGAGTCGGTCGATTACGATACCGCTGCGCTTTTGGCTGCGGGGCTTGGAATAGAACTTGAATATAAGCCCGAAAAAACTGCGGAAGAAGTGCTCATAGAAAAGCAGGCGGACACTGTTGAGGAAATTGAAAGCCTTGTTCCTCGCGCTCCCGTGGTTACGGTTATGGGGCACGTAGACCATGGTAAAACTTCGCTTCTCGACCACATTCGCAAGAGTAATGCGGTTGCGGGGGAGGCGGGCGGAATTACGCAGCATATAGGCGCGTATACCGTCAGCGTCAACGGAAAGGGCATTACATTCATTGATACCCCCGGACACGAGGCGTTTACCGCTATGCGTGCGCGCGGTGCTCAAGTGACGGATTTCGTTATACTTGTAGTTGCTGCGGACGACGGCGTCATGCCGCAGACAGTTGAAGTAATCAATCATGCAAAAGCGGCGGGCGTGGGTATTATCGTTGCTGTAAATAAAATGGATAAGGTCGGCGCTAACCTCGATAAGGTTAAGCAAGATTTGACTAATTACGGACTCGTGCCCGAAGAGTGGGGCGGCGATACTTTAATTTGCCCTATCTCTTGTAAAACAGGTGAGGGGATTGACTCTTTGCTTGAAAGCTTGCTGCTTTTGGCGGAAATGAAAGAGTTGCTTGCTAATCCCGCACGTGAGGCAAGGGGAGTTATAATAGAGGCTCGTCTCGACAAGGGTAAGGGACCAGTTGCAACAGTACTAGTTCAGAACGGTACTTTGCGCACTGGCGATAATATAATTACCGGAACCGTAATGGGCAGAGTGCGCGCAATGATAGATGATTGCGGCAAGACCGTCAAAGAGGCGGGTCCGTCAATGGCAGTCAATGTCCTCGGGCTTGAAGAGGTGCCCAACTCAGGCGATTCGATTTTTGCCGTTTCCCAGGGCCTTATGAAAGAGGTTATGGGCGAGAGAATGAGAAAGAGAAGCGACGCAATGATAAAGTCGGCTTCCAAGGTTTCGCTTGAAGAAATGTTCGGTATGATAGCCGAGGGCAACCTCAAAACGCTCAATCTTATTATTAAGGGTGATGTTCAGGGCTCTGTCGAAGCCGTTAAACAATCGGTTGTCAAGCTTTCAAATGAAGAAGTACAGGTCAAGGTTATTCATAGCGGTGCAGGCGCTATTACTGAAACCGACGTAATGCTTGCCGACTCGTCTAACGCAATTATACTTGGCTTTAACGTACGTCCCGATGCCAAGGCAAAAACTCTTGCTGAAAGAAGTAAGGTTGACATCAGAAGCTACCGCATAATTTACGATTTGCTTGACGATATGGAAGCTGCCTTAAAGGGTATGCTTGCTCCCAAGTATCACGAGGTGTATCTCGGCAAATGCGAGGTCCGTCAGACATTTAAAATTACCGGCGTGGGCAATATCGCGGGCTGCTATGTACTTGATGGGAAGATTGTCAGGGGCGGCAAACTGCGTATTTACCGCGAAGATGTGCTCGTAGTAGAAGGGAACGTACAACAGCTTAAACGCTTCAAGGACGACGTAAAAGAGGTTTCATTCGGCTTTGAATGTGGTTGTGCTATTGAAGGCTTTAACGATATTAAAATCGGCGACATAATAGAATGTTATATGATAGAACAAGTTGTCGGTTAAGGTGGTTTTATGAAAAATAACAGAGGGAAACGCTTGTCTGGCGAATTTCAGAAGGAAATATCTTCCGTTATTATGCAGAAGCTTAAAAATAGACATCCCGAGTTAAGTGCAATAATCAGCGTAACTGAATCAGACGTTGCGCCTGATTTAAAAAGCGCCAAAATCTATATAAGCATCTTTGATGTCAACGAAGAAAAAAGGCAGTTAAGCTTTGAAATAATAAAACAGAATGCGGGGTATATTCGTCACGAGCTTGCAATGGTAATGCGTCTGCGTACCGTTCCCGAATTGCGGTTTATACTTGATGAAAGTATGGAGCACGGCTCTAAAATAGACAGAATACTCGAAGATTTAAATAATGACGAATAGCAGTATCTCAGAGGCTTTAAAACAACTCGATAATGCCAAAAGAATTGCCGTGTTTTGCCATGCCAGACCCGACGGTGATACTCTCGGTTCAGGGCTTGCGCTTGCGGCGGCGCTTAATAATGCGGGAAAGTTTGCCGTAACGTGCTGTGACGATACCATACCTGAAAAATATGGTTTTATAGAAGGAATAGCGTCAGTTAGAAGAAGCTTACCGAAAATCGGGTTTGATACTTTTGTTTGCGTCGACTGCTCCGACGTTAGCCGTATCGGGGCTTTTGCAAATGTGTTTATGACATTCAAGGGAAAGACGATTAATATCGACCATCATGTATCAAACAAAAAATTCGCTTTGTGTAACTGTGTTATTCAATGTCCGGCTACGTGTGAAATAATTGCGGAATTATTGACCGAAGGCGGGTACAAAATCGATAAGGAAATTGCAAATTTACTTATGCTCGGTCTTATCACCGACAGCGGAAATTTTTCACACAATGACGTTACCGGTAAAACCTTTGAAACAGCGGCATTGCTGAGGGAATGCGGTGCAAATTCAAGCAATATCTATTATGAAATGTTTTCGCGTAAAACAAAGTTTAAAGCGATGCTTTTCGGCAAAGTTATCAGTGAGATGCGTTTCGCTCTCGACGACAGGCTTGCACTAATAACAGTTAAACTTGAATATTTTGACGGGGCTACCGTTGACGGAAGTATTACTGAAGGATTTGTCGATTTTCCGCTTGCTATTGACGGTGTGCAGGTTTCAGTTTCCATGCTTGAAGTAAAGAAGCGACAGTATAAAATTTCATTCAGAAGTAAGGGAAAAGTAAATGTTAACGCCGTTGCCGAGACATTTGGCGGCGGTGGACATATATTTGCAAGTGGCTGTATGGTTGTTGGCGAGCTTGAAGAAGTAATAGAAAAAATCACCTACGCCGTATATCAGAATATATGACAGGTTTCATTACAGTGAACAAGGCAGAGGGCGTAAGCTCTGCAAGGGAAGTTAATATCATAAAAAAGCTGACGGGTACACCGTGTGGTCATCTTGGTACGCTTGACCCCATGGCAAGCGGTGTTCTCCCTGTTGCGATAGGCAACGCCGCACGCTTGTTTGATTATTTTCTGAGTAAAAAGAAGAAATACGTGGCGACTTTTGTTTTCGGTTGTGACAGTGACACTCTCGATACTACGGGTGCTGTTATTGAAACAGGAGCAAAAATCCCATCGCTATGCGAAATAGAAGCTGTAGTTCCCTATCTAACCGGCGAAGTATTGCAGATACCGCCGAAATACAGCGCGAAAAGCATTTGCGGAAAGCGGGGTTATCAGCTTGCACGCGAGGGGGTAGATTTCACGCTTCCACCTAAAAAAGTAAATATTTATTCCATAAGAGTATTAGACAAGGTAACCGAAAATTCATATTCTTTTGAAATTGAGTGTGGCGGGGGGACTTATATCCGTTCGATTGCGCGTGATTTGGGTGCGAGGCTCGGTACGACTGCTATTATGAGTGCGCTCATAAGAACTAAAAGCGGGGTATTCGATATATCTTCGGCGGTTCCGACCGACGTATTAAATAAAGAAAACTTAAACCGCTATATTACGGAAACGGACAGCGTTTTGCCGTTTGAAAGCTTTTATCCGAGTGTGGCAGAAGCAAAAAGGTTGTTTAACGGATTGCCCGCAGAATGCGGTTTATCCGACGGAACTTATAAAATTTATTATACGGACGGCTCTTTTTACGGGCTTGCCGAATCAAAAGATAATTTTTTAAAGGTAAGGACAAAACTATGTTAGAAGTAATCAAGTACAATGAAGACGAGTACGCATTTCCAAGCTTATTAGTGCTTGGCTGTTTTGACGCTATACATATAGGTCATGCGGAATTGTTAAAAAAGGCTAAGCTTCAAGCCAAAATAAACGGACTTGATTTGGGCATAATGATGTTTGTCGGCGGCAAAGGCGGCAGACAGGTTTGCAATTTTGAAGAAAGGCAGAGACTTTTAGAGCAGTTTGGCGTAAAATTTATTCTTGCAATAGATTATACTGACGATTTTAAAGCAACATCGTCCGGAAAGTTTCTTGAAAATATAGAAAGTAAAATCAACATTAAGGCGTATATGAGCGGCAGGGATTTCCGGTTCGGCTACGGGGCGAAGGCAAAATCTTCTACGCTTAAAACCTATTCGGAGGATGAGGAAAACGGAGTTTGGTATATGTCCGTAAAGGACGTTACCTACGTTGGAGAAAAGGTAAGCACAACATTAATAAAAAACTGTATCGAGAACGGTAATCTCGTTAAAGCGGGCGCGCTTCTCGGCAGACCTTATTCGGTAACGGGCTTCGTAATTGAAGGCGCAAACCGTGGTAAAGGTTTGGGCTTTCCAACAATAAATATGAAGTATCCCGTTGAGAAGGTGGAAGTCAAAAGGGGTGTTTACAAGGTTCAGTGTATCGTCGGAGAAGAGGTGTTTATAGGTATAGCCAACTACGGTGGACGCCCTACGTTTAACGAGTCTATAGCGCTTTTAGAGGTCTTTCTTGACGGCTTCGTCGGGACGCTTTACGGAAGAGGCGTGACCGTGGAATTTATTGAGTTTTTACGCGATACGCAGAAATTCGAATCTGCTGACGAGCTTAAAAAACAGCTTGCAATTGATTTGCAGCGTGCAAAATTAAAAGTTTAATTTTTCGGGAGTAATTATAGGTGATAAAATTCGGTCCCGCCGGTAACAGTCAATCCTTTTATGCCGCAGGCTATAAAAATACAGTACAGGCGGCAAAATTCTGTAAAGATTTAGACCTTGACTGCTTCGAATATCCATTCGGTAGAGGAATTCTTATGTCGGAGGATAAGGCGATTGAGATAGGGCAAGCGTTTGCCGAATATGAAGTCGAGCTAAGCGTACACGCTCCGTATTTTATCAACTTCGCAAATCCAGACGACGAGGCGGCGCAGAAATCCTACGGCTACGTACTGAACAGTGCAAAATTCGTAAAACTTTTCGGCGGTAAAAGAGTGGTTTTTCACCCTGCCGCGCAGGGTAAGGTAAGCCGCGAAGAAGCTGTTGCAAAAACAGAGGATAGGTTAAAAATTCTCGCAGAATATATCTATTTGAACGGATACGAGAATCTTTATTTTTGTCCGGAAACAATGGGAAAAATTGCCCAAATCGGCACGCTTGAAGAAGTTGTGCGGTTTTGTAAAATCGATAAGGTGTTTGTACCTACGGTCGACTTCGGGCATTTGAATGCACGCGAGGGCGGTAGCTTAAAAACAGTTGACGATTATCTTTGCCGTCTTGAATATATGATTTCGGAGCTTGGTTTCGAGCGGGTTAAAAATTTTCATATCCACTTCTCTAAGATAATGTACGGCGGCAAGGGCGAAATAAAGCACCTTACCTTTGAGGACAAGCAATACGGACCGGAATTTCAACCGCTTGCAATAGCATTAAAGAAATTACAGCTTGAGCCGTATATCGTTTGTGAGTCATCCGGAACGCAGGCGGAAGATGCGCTTGAAATGAAACGAATCTACGGAAGCGTTGACATATAACTTGAAATTTGATAAAATAACAGGCGGAGGGGCTATGGCTCATACTAACGCGTCAAAAATATATAATCTTGTAGGCGCAGAAGCGGTTTTGACCGAGGCGGAAGATTTGCGCAGGTACCTTACAGGTTTTTCGTCGTCTTTCGGTTACGTTTTGTCCGATAAATACGGGTCTGTTTTTTATACCGACCCAAGGTATTTAGAGGCGGCAGAGTATGCTCTTAAAGGAACTGAAATTGCAGTAAAAAAGTTTGTTTCTCCGCTTGCAGATTTACTTAAAACCTATAATCAGGTTGCGGTGCCTTTGGAAAAAATCGGTTATCTTGAACATAAAAAACTGCTTGATTGCGGACTGTCAATTGTGGACAGCTCTGACGCGTTTACGCAGGCAATGGCAGTTAAAGAAGATTACGAGATTAACAGCATTAAAAAAGCCTGTAATATAACTGATACGGCCTTTGTACGGCTTTTGGGCGAGATTAAAGAGGGAATGACCGAAAACGACGTAGCAGCTCTTTTGGAGTATTTGATGCGTCAAGGCGGGGCGAGCGGAGCAAGCTTCGATACTATTGTCGGCTTCGGTGAAAATTCAAGCGTTCCGCACCACGAAACGGGTTTGAGGAAATTGCATTTCGGCGATATAATCCTTATAGATTTCGGATGCAAAACAGGCGGGTATTGTTCTGATTGTACCCGTACGTTTCTATTCGGTGACGACAATAAACATAATGATTTTAAAAAGGCCTATGCTTACGTATTGGAAGCACATAATCTCGTTAAGGAAAAGGTTATAAGCGGTATGACGGGCAGTGAGGCAGACGCAATCGCAAGGAATTGTCTTAAAAGATACGGGCTTGACGGTTTGTTTACTCATTCGCTTGGGCACGGAATAGGTTTAAACATTCACGAATTCCCTCGCCTGTCACCTAAAAGCGAGGATAGGCTTATTAACGGAATGGTGTTTTCCGATGAGCCTGGCGTTTATTTAGCGGGCGAATACGGTATAAGAATAGAAGACACGGTAATGCTTTATAATAATGAAGTTATAAGTCTTACCGATTCGGATAAAAAACTGATAATTTTATAATTGTTTAATAACAAGGAGATATATTATGGCATCAATTTTAGCAGGCGATATCAGAAAGGGCTCAACTTTTGAGTATAACGGTAAAGGTGTTTACACCGTTACCGAGTTTCAGCACGTCAAACCCGGTAAAGGCGCGGCATTCGTAAGAGCAACTCTCAAAAACGTAGTTACGGGACAGGTGCTTTCCGACATTACATTCAATCCTACGGCAAAGCTCGAGACGGCTCAGGTAGAAACCAAAAAAATGAGCTATTCCTATACCGACGGCGAGTTCTATTATTTTATGGACCCCGATTCGTTCGATATGATTACGCTCAATCTCGGACAGGTTGAAGATGCGCTTAAATACATTAAAGAGAACGATACAGTAACAATTAAATTCCTAAAAGGAACGGCTTTCTCGGTTGAGCCGGAAAACTTTGTTGAATTAAAAATTACTGAGTGTGAGCCTGGCGTGAAGGGTAATACCGCAACAAACGCATTAAAGAATGCAGTCGTTGAAACGGGCGCCACCATTCAGGTGCCTATGTTTGTCGAAGAGGGTGAAATTATCCGTATCGATACCCGTACAGGCGAATATATGTCGAGGGTTGGCAAATAATTAAATGTATGCAGTTGTGCAGCGCGTTGGTCGTACCGTACTAAAGGTCGACGGCAAATTGATTTCCGAAATATCGGGTGGGCTTACGGTTTATCTCGGTATAAAGGTCGGGGACAGCGAAGAAAAGTGCGAGGTCTTAGCGAATAAGCTTTCGCGTTTGCGCATTTTCGAAGATGAACAAGGGAAAATGAATTTGTCCGTTAAAGATGTTGACGGAGAGATTTTGCTTGTGTCTCAGTTCACTCTTTGTGCCGACTGCTCGCGCGGGAACAGACCGAATTTTTCTGGTGCCGAGAGACCTGAACGCGCTGAGAAGCTGTATAAGCTTACCGCGCAAAAGCTGCGTGAAACAGGCGTCCCGGTCAAATTGGGCGTATTCGGCGCCGATATGAAAATCGAGCAGTTCAATGACGGACCTGTTTCTATCATATACGAAATATAATAAAAATGCTCTTGAATATACGTTCAAGAGCATTTTTAAATCGTACGTTTCAAAACAAAGAAAATAACACAATTAAAAAGGCGTAGTTGATGCCATGCCAGATTATACTTTGTTTGCTAATCACCCACAGTTATTTTTTCGTTCTTGCAACCTTTACGTTATCTACCTTGCGTGAACGTAATTCTTTAATAGGGTGTTCGCTGTCTTCGTAACGGAAATCTTTTCCAAGCCTATCTATAGCTTTTTGTATAACGAGGTGAGAGGGGTTTTTTTCGGGATTACCGGACATGTATTTCTGGTAATCGAAGTAGCGGTGATTGTCAGGAATTTTTTTTATCTCTTTAAAATCGCGTATTACCTTCGTATTGTCTGCAGTATACTGAACGGTATTGGCTAAAACTTTTCTTATATATTCCTTATTTCCGCCAAGCTTTAAAAGTTTTGGAAATTCTCCGTTCCCGCAGAGTGATTCAAAGTTTCTGTTTTCATATTTTTTCAGCAGTCTTGCAGCAACTTTTAGGTGTGAAACTTCCATCTTGTAATGGTCCTTCCAAATTTTTTTAATATACTCGTCGCTTTCGTCCTGCATTGCGGAATAGTAGAGCCAGCATTCGCAGTATTCGTGCATAACCCATTGTTCAAGCCATGTCATATTAGGGTCTTTAAGGCTTTCATACTGCGTAACGTGAGCTTCTTCAATCATCGCGATTTCTGCATAAAGTTTTCTGCCTAAATCGTTTTTATACCATTGGGCAATATTCATATAATAGTTCATAGTTTGCTGTTCAGCAGCTGTTATAGTGCTTGCAACAAGCTTGCTGTACAAATCTGCTTTCTCTGCGTCCATGTGTGGCGAAACGTCGTCGGAAGGATAGCGGTGTTCGGCTACGGTAGGACGTCCGGGCATAATTTCAGTATATTTTCCGACAAGTTTTGCGGCATCGATATTTTTATCTGTTTTCAGCAAATTAGCAAAGCGATATAAATGGTCGAAGTCCTCTAAAAGCGCAAAATTGAGAGCCTGTATATTTGCTTCGTCATTATCGTGGCGCGCTAGGACTGCGGTAAGGTCGATTGCAAGCTGCTCATAAGCAATAGTGGTTTCCAAAATGCTTTCGTTTATAGGCTTTAAACAGCTTATGCGCTTTTGTTGCTGTTGTTCTTGCCTGCGCACGATTGCTAACGTGCTCAAAATTTCAGGAATGTCGCAGTGACGGGCAAAATTGTGCATAAACCATTGCGATTCAAACTCAGTGCCGTTCATAAGAATTACTCTGGTTTTTGTATAGGGTGATGTTTTTTCCTTATTGTAGCTTTTGGGATACATTTTTTTCAGCGGTAAAAAGCATTTTTCCAAACTTTTTGATTTCTCTTTTATGGGATTCATTTTATGCCTCCGACTAAGTTGTATCCAAATAAAAAAATTTTTAAACTAATTTTAAAAATAATTCTCTAACGCTTTCCTTTTTGGTTAAAATGTGTTATATTATATTTATGAATGCAGGTGTCGCCTAGCGGTATGGCGTCAGCTTCCCAAGCTGATTTCGGCGGGTCCGACTCCCGTCACCTGCTCCAGACAGTCGGCTTGTCCGACTTTTTTTATACTTAAAATTCATTTGGGAGTGGTAACCTATGAGGAACAAAATGAAAGAAATTTTGCTCAATATGCAAAAACATAATTCAACGGACATGGCTTACCAAACTTTCGGTTTGGCTTCTTCTACTATATATGACGCGTTGGTCATCGCTCCCGGTTGGAAGCCGACCGGTATATTAGACGATAAGCTGTTTAAAGTTACTGTTTTGGCTGTTCATTCTTATATTTCGGGATATTTAGTTGAATGTGAAGGTTTAAAAATTGCTTGGGTGCAAATTGCCTCATCGGCAAGTAATTTGATTGACCATTTATCAATATGTGCCGAATTAAAATTTAAAAAATTAATTTTTATCGGTGCGGTCGGAGCGCTTAAAGCTAATTTTAATGTAGGGGATTTGTGTACGCCTGCTTATTGCGTTTCAGGGGTATTTGCCAATACGTATTTAAAGGAAAAATTATCGGATTTTATTCCGTTTGAAAAAGTATATCCTAAAATGAATTTTGTGGATAGGGTAATAGCATTGGCGGACGGTTGCGGTATACAACTGAAAAAGGCAACGGTCTTTTGCACTGATTCGATTGCTTTGGAATATTCGCATTTAGATGAAATTAAAAGTTTTGATACCGATTTAATTGAAATGGAAACAAGTTCGTTTTATCTGATGGCTGATTTACTTGAAATTCCCGCAGTCGCGTTGCTTGTTGTTTCAGATAACTCTGCCGTAAGCAATCCG
>CATJZR010000085.1 GCA_949745625.1 uncultured Eubacteriales bacterium
ATATAAAACATATCTATATCTCACTATGCTACGAGTAGCCAAGTTTGTCCACACAGTGAAAAATATAAGAAAAGGCGCGGCTTAATGCCACGCCTAATTGTCTTTCACCTACTGCTTACCTATTTTTCCCTATGAGAATTAGGTAAAAGCCCGTCCGTTTATTTTACCGCCAAGGCGTAGCTTGCGTCCAGCCGGCACACCAGTTCGCTGTACGGAGCAGAACCGTCCAAAAGCATGGTAGTCCACCGCTTTTTATTCATGTGCCAGCCGCGGAAATACGTCGCGTTGTCGACAATTCTGTCAAGCTCGTCAGGGTCTATACGCATGTTAAGCACTTCGGTAGTCCCATCAATGTCAAGCCCTATCTTGCGGTAAGCTACGGTCATTATCACTGCGTACCACTTTTTAGTGTCGCCGCGGCGAAGTATTGCGCAGTCGGGCGTATCTTCCCAAAGGAATTCCGGCTCGTCGCCGTACCGCTTTCGCGCGTAGCCGAGTACGGCTGCCGTATTCGCGCACGCGAAAATCTGCGTTGAGAAGCACTTTTCGGCAATATCTTCAAGCACGCGCGTATATTCCGCACGAACCCGCCCGACGAACTCGCCCGCGGCGTCCTCGACCAGAAAGAGCGTATACGGCTCTTCCGTTTCGGTATCGTACACCCCGGTGAAAACCTGTCCGTCTTTAACCGTTACTGTCAGGCGCATCTGTCCGCAAATCATAACGGCGTATTCGTACTTGTCCGCGACGCGTTTAAAGCCGTAAGCATGCAACCTATCCTCTTCCGCCTTTTTCCGCGCAAAAATTTTACTTATCTCATTCATAACTATATTGCAAACATAACTATATTGCAAAAATTTAATATCGGTTATTAATTTTTGTATATGTATTATAAAATAAACTTACGGAATACACAAGAAAATTTAAAGGTGTTTTTTTGAACAAAAGATTTGCGAAATTTTTTACAGTAAGCGCCGGACGTTTTGCAGCAGATTTACGGCATTTTTGAAGACAACGGCGCGCTTGACGCAAATTGCTGCCCCGTATGCAGAAATCCGCTTGACGGCAACTGCACCGAACGCAACGTAAACGGCAAGCCCAATAAAGCAATGATTTTAATTGTTTCCTTAACTACGTTCGTAATGCTTACCGCAACCGTTCCCGTAATTTACATAGTCGTTGCAGGCATTGCCGCGGCAGACGCGGGACGGAGCATGTCCGCGATTGAAGCGTTTAAAATCTGCATGGGCGACGCCAAATTTTCAAGACTTTTCTACTGCGACCTTACTCTGGTCGTTCTGTTTACGGTTCTGAGAGCAGTTATGCAAATTTTCGTGCCGGCAAAAAGCATCAAGCATCAAAAAAATATTTAAAGCCAGAAAAAAGCACAAACGCAGTTCGTACTTTTTACTTGATTTTGCAATAGCTATATTATATAATGTACTTATGACCGAATTTGAAAAAATGACGGCGGGTAAGGTTTACGACCCTTCCGACAGTGAACTTGTAAAGATGCGCACCGAAGCGCACGTTCTTAGCGCGAATTACAGTGCCTCGCTTGAAACGGACGCCAAAAAACGCGCCAAAATATTAAAAAAACTGTTGCCCAATGCAGCCGAAGGAGCCTATTTGCAGGGTCCGGTGTATTTCGATTACGGCGTAAATATAAAAGTCGGCAAAAACTTTTATGCTAATTTTAATCTGACTATACTCGACTGCTGTCCCGTGGAAATCGGCGACGACGTGTTTATCGGGTGCGGCGTATCGTTGCTGACCCCCGTCCACCCTATGCGCTGGCAACAGCGCAACGCGCGCAAAAAAGACGACGGAACGGTTTTTGACTACGAATATGCAAAGCCCATTAAGATAGGCAACAACTGCTGGCTTGCGGGCAACGTCACCGTAATAGGCGGAGTTACTATAGGCGACGGCTGCGTTATAGGCGCGGGCAGCGTGGTTACGCGCGACATTCCTCCTAATTCTTTTGCAGCGGGAAACCCCTGCCGTGTAATAAGGAAAATTAACGAAAAAGATAATCTTGACGGTATCGATTGACAAATATCAAAATTTGCTTTACACTTATAGCGTAAAGCACACGGGGTTATGGCGCAGTTGGTAGCGCGTTTGACTGGCAGTCAAAAGGTCACGAGTTCGAATCTCGTTAGCTCCACCAGCAAAAAGGACAGGTAATTACCTGTCCTTTTTGCTGTGTGTACGG
>CATJZR010000086.1 GCA_949745625.1 uncultured Eubacteriales bacterium
CTTTGCCTTCTTCCAGTAAAATATCACTTCGAGACATTCTATGTATGCATACCATTCTCCTTCTATATACTCGTCCCTGGACTTTGCTCCCAATATCTCAGTCAGGCTTGTTTCTATTGTCTCGATTAATTGCGCCAGAACCTGCTCCGCCGTTAAGTGGTAATACATTCCTTCTTCCTCCGTTTCCTTTTTACGCCTTTACATTTTTCGCGCTTTTTCGACATTAGTCTATCATAATCCTTTTACCTTATTTCTCTTCCCTTATCCACTCTTTTTCTCATTATTCCTCAATATTTGGATGTTTTTGAACATAAAAATAATCCACCCGCATTGCGGGTGGAAATCTATTTATGGTTACATAATGCCGTTGACTCGCGTACAACGAGCTTCGGTCTGAATTGGAGCTTGCTTACCGACACTCCGCCTATAAGCTTTTCCAAAAGATAGAACGCGCTTTTGCCTATCTCTACGAGGTTCTGGTCTACCGTCGTAAGCGGGGGATTTATCTCCTCTGAAAGCGGGACGTTATCAAAGCCCACCACGGAAATATCCTGAGGCACGCGCAAGCCGAGCTTTTTAATCTCCTCAACAGCATAGCTTGCGAGCAAATCCGACGCGCAGACGATGGCTGTTGCTCCGCTGTTTACAAACTCGGGAATAATCGACGGAGCAAAGTTTTGCGAAAAGTTGCTTTCCGCGACCAGCTCGGGCAGAACATCAAGCCCAGCGCCGCGCATTGCCGAAATGAAGCTGCGTTTGCGTTCCACAGAAACCAAAGCCCCCGGCAAGCCGCCGAAAAACGCTATACGTTTATGTCCGTATTCGCAAAGATGCCTCACGGCGAGCGCAATTCCGTACGCCCCGTCGCAGCCGACAAAGGCAGCGCGCGGAGTATCGTAATGCTCGTCAAAGGCGACCACCGGCAGACTGCCTGCGTCAATTTCCCTGACCAGAAGGGGGGTCTTTTCTACATGCAGCAGGAAAGCGCCGCAGTATCCTTTTTTTGCGTTCTCTATTTTAGATGCAAAACTCCAGTCGTGGTCGTCGGGACTCTTCAAAACAATCTCAACGTCGTAGCCCGCGCGGGAAGCTTCAAGCTTAAAGCCGAACAACAAATTGTATTCGAAGCGGATTTTATCAAGCGCGCTGCACTGGATTACGGCGGCAAGAGTGCCCTTTGAGTTAGACTTTTTTCTGCCTATCTCATACCCCATTTCGACAGCGCATTTCAAAACCGCTTCCTTGGTTTTCGCGTTGACGTCCGTTGAGTCCGTAAGCGCCTTGGACACCGTGCTGACGGCGCATCCGACAGCGTTTGCAATATCCGTAATCGTTACTTTCATACGCATATTATACACCCAAAGACGACCGCTTTACAAACGAATTCAGTTGCCTTTGTAAAATTCGTTGAGATTTATAATCCAATCCTTACCCTCGATATGGGTTGCTTCGCCCTGATAGGGAACTGAATACTGCTCTATTATAATGTAATTTTTTTCGGTAACGCGGATTAAGGCGTACTGCCCCTCGGTTTCGTTGCGCATATACGAGTTGCGGAAAGAAATGTATTCCCCCATCCAAAGCGACTCGTCCGAAAACTTCTGATGCTCGTGCCCGCATAGAACGAACGCCTGCTTATATTTTTCGAGCGTGGATTGAAGCTCGGTATTGCCCGAATTGGATGAATGAGTGCCGTATACGGGATGGTGAACGACGACGAATACGGGCTTGTCGGGGTCCGCCTTGGTCATAGCCGAAAGCTGCCCGTCGAGCCACTGCGCCTGCTCCGCCGTATACGTATCGTTAGCGTGCGCTCCGATTACGACGAAATTATATCCGTTTACTTCGGTGACGTTATCGATTGGTTTACCGAATTTCTGTATATACTGGTAATGCTTGTCGTTGCCCTCGTGGTTGCCGTAAGATACGACCATAGGCGTTTTACTTCCGACGCCGTCGATAGTGTACTGAATAAGCGTATCGTAATTTTCCAAAAAGCCTTCGGTAAAGTCGCCCGAAATTACGACAGTATCGATATTATTACCTGTCACTTCAAGCGATTTTGCAAGCGACTTGGGGTAGTAATCTCTTACCTGAGCGTCACAGACGCTGCCGAAATGAAGGTCGCTGACGGCAGGGAAGGCAAGCTTTACTTCGCCGTATTCGCCGTAAATTTCATTTTTTTCCGTATCGGGGGCGGGCGGTGCAACGGTTTCGTTGCCGCACCCGACGGTAAACGCCGAACAGATAACCGTAGCCATAGCAATCAAAACTCCTGTTTTAAATTTATTCATAGTTCACCTCTTTATGCTGTTTTAAGGCTTAACAGCTCGATTGACTCAACCGTAACTTTAAGGTCGGGCATCGCGTCGGTATAAGCCTTGCCGGGGTCTATGCACATATAGAAATCCATGGGCGAGGTGCCGTCGGGCAGATTGTCCTTGCTGACTTTCCAGAGGAAGGTCTGTTTTTCACCCGTCATTATGCAGGTGATTTCAACTGCCTTGACACCACCGTTCTGACACTTGAACATAATTTTCGTGTCCGCAGTGCCCGTAAATGTAATGCGATAATAAGCGTAATTTTTTGCGTCTACGCTAAGCTGGTTGCCGAACATTTCGTAGGTGCTCTTGCCCGCATCGACGCTGACCGTTTTACCGTCGATTACGTAGCCGCCGCTCTTTGCGACGAAAGGTCCGTCGAGAACGATTTTAGACACCTCGTCAAGCACGCACCAGCGCGCGTAAACGGTGAGGTTCGCTTCGGGAAACGCGCTTATATCGTATGGCTTCGTAAATGCGGCATCCTCGTACCAGCCGCCGAAAATGTAATCCCCTTTTACGGGGTCTGCGGGGCGCAAATTCTTATCTATTATGCCGGTTGCCGTGCCCGTTATAGGTGCAACGGCGCTTCCGCCGTTTGAATTGAAAGTCAGAGTTACGGACTTATTTGCCGTATAGCCTGCGTAAAGCACGGTCTTACCCGCGGGCATAGCGCCGAATTTATAAGCCTTTGTGCAGTCCTCATCCTCGTACCAGCCGCTGAATGTATAGCCGGGCTTTTCGGGAACGGCAGCGGGTGCAATTACTTTTTCACCCGTTACGGCGAACGTGGGGTCGACCGCGGTGCCGCCGAGAGTATTGTAGAATATAACCGACTTATAAGCTTCGTCGTCGGCAAGGGTGCGGTAAAGTTTAAGACCGTTGATTTTTACCGTTGCATCGCCGCCCTTTACGCCGGGCTTAACGAACATATAGAAGTTCATTGCCGTCTGTCCGTCGGTGAGATTTTCGGGCTTTACCGTCCAGATAATTCTCTGCGCTGCGCCCGTCATTTTATAGCGGGATTCCACTGCCTTAACGCCGCCGTTCTGACACTTGATTAAAATTTCAACATCCTTCGTGCCCTCTATATCGAAAACGAAAGTAGAATAAGCCTTTACGTTATAGCCGATTGTAACGCCGACGAGCGACCATGTATCCTTGCCTTCGAGCGCCTTGACCGTTGTCGCACCGCCATCCTCTGTCACTTCGTAGGCAGCGGCATCGTTAGCCGTCCAACCGTTCAACGAAATACAGCTGAGCTCTTCGATTTTCAACCAGCGCGCATAAAGAGTTATATTGCGGTTGGGCATGACGAAATCGAAAGGAATGTTGCACTCCTCGTCCACGCACCAGTAGGCAAAAAGCCTGTCCTCCTTCACGGGGTCTGCCGGCGGAGTAAGCTTTTCAAGCGGCTTCGCCTTATAGGACGCAACCTCGCTTCCGCCTAAGCTGTTGAAAGTGACGGTGTAGTCATCAACGCGCCATTTGGCGTAGAGGTTAAAGCTTTTTCCGTCGAAAGTATAGGGAAATTCAAATTTCCCGGTCAAAGCCGAATCGAGATACCAGCCGTCGAAAACATAACCCTCCATAACAGGGCTTTCGGGCGCCTCTACAGTTTCGCCGTTTTCACCCGTGAGGCTTTCAACCGACGACCCACCGTTGCTGATAAACGCAATCATATAGCGTTCTCCGCAAGCGGTAAGTACCGTTGCAAACACGAAAGCCAATGCAAGCATGCAAACCATTATAAACTTGCTTAAATTTTTAGTTTTTTTCATTTTTTCCTCCGTTTTTTCTTTATTATAATATATACGGAATATACTTGTCAATAAATTTTCGAAAAATTCAATATAATTGGTGCTTAATATGCGATATTTTTCGAAATAAAGTACAAAACAAAACCATACCCGCGCAAAAATGCGCGGGTATGACCGTATTTTTCGAAAATTTATGCGCTAAGCTCCTGTTCCTCCGCGGGGGCGGGATTTCTTTTAAAACGTCTTACGCTTATTATGAAGTGCAGCAACGACCTTATTCCGAGCACGCCGATAAAGAACAGCAAGCCGTAATAGTAGACCTGCGCGCCAGTGAAAGCGAACGACATACCGAAATCGAACGCGAATGCAAGCAGACCGCTTATAAGGAAGAACGAGCCCGATGATTTCAGATTGTTTATAAAGCTCTTGACCGCAGGACACTTTGCCATAACGCCGACGCCGCTGCCGATTAACGCAATTACAACCCAGGCTATCGAAGAGTAAAGCAGTATCATTAAAAGGTTAATGAGATAGTTGACCGAAAGCATACCCGCCGAGGCATTGTTGAAGGAAACGAAAAAGCCGTCAACCTCCGACCGCGCCGCATCTATGCTCTGCGAGCTTGTAAGCGAAACGTCGCCGAGCGAGCTTAAAAAGCTGCTTATACCGCGAAGATAGCCGTCGTTACTGTAAAAGTAAGTGAACGCAATGTCCGACAGAACTATGAGATATTTGTCGCTTTTAAGCTTGCCGTCCGCACCCGCCTGCATATAAGTGTTGAGGTAATACGTGCGCATAGTGGGCGCTTTGCCGTAGGATTCGGCGCGCGCCAACTCGGGATAGTAATGCTTGAAATACAGCTCGTAAACGGCGTTATAGTTACTTTCCGGCGCAACGCCGCCCGAAAGCAGCGCCTCGCACTCTTTTTTAGCTTCGGCGTTGCCCTTGGTTAAAAGCCACTGCACGTAGCCCGCCACCTTTTCAGCGTCGAGCACGAGTGCGGCAGGGGTATAGTCCATATATACTACGTAACCCTTTTTGTCCGCTTCGGGAAGAGTCATAAACTCCTCGTGCGAGAGGGTAATATCACCCTTTTTATGCTCGCACTTGAAGTCATTATAGTTTGTTTTGGAATTGCGCGTATCGATAATAAGGTTGTAGCCGTTGACGGAATATTTTTGTCTGTCGGCTTCGTTTTCAAAGGTGTTTACGACAAACCCGTCCGTAAGCACGTCGCCGAAAAGCCCCGCGTAAGCCGCGCCGTCCTTCACCTCGATATTCAGCCTGTCCGCGCCGTCGGTAAAAGCGTTGTATAAAAACGCCGTATACTCCTCCGATTTACCGTAGTACGAAGGAAACGACGCCACACTTCCGCCGAACAGTCCCGCAAAAATCATAGCCATTGCGAGAACCAAGCCCAAAAGCACGCCGCCGAAGCCGCGTTCTTCGCTTTCCGCCGCATATCGGTGCATAAAAAAGCTGCCGAAAAAATATTTTAACCAATCAACAAAAGCCATGTTAAAACCTCGTTTAAATTATATCAAAATGCATACTTAAAGTCAAACTATAAAGAGCGGCTTAAAAAGCCGCTCTCTGTTGTTTTACGCAAAATTTATGCTTTTGCATCGGTTGAGAATTCGAGATTCATAATGGTGAGCGTACCCGTAGACTCAGCCTTGTCGATGTCGACGAACAGAATTACGGGAAGCTTGGAAGCAAAATCTTTGCCCGTTACGCCCGAAATATCAACTACGAATACATCCTCTCCGCCCGTAAGGGTGAACTTGGTTTCGCAGGTGTCGAAGGGTTTAAGTGAAATAGTCGTGCCCGCTGTTCCTTTAACGGTGATTTTAACCGTCTTCATATCGCCGAGAGCAGCTCCAGTCACGAACGCCTGCATGTTAGCGT
This sequence comes from uncultured Eubacteriales bacterium, assembly GCA_949745625.1. Taxonomy (GTDB): domain Bacteria; phylum Bacillota; class Clostridia; order Christensenellales; family Borkfalkiaceae; genus Coproplasma. Next base: position 5,990 of record CATJZR010000086.1, read on the forward strand.
ATTGCTCGCCCTTCTTGTCGTAATTAACGACGAAGCCGTTTTCGCCTTCCGTAATCGTATACGCGCCGTTGGGGCTCTTGTCATACCAGCCTGCGTTAGCTGTTTTGTTGTCCGCGGTTATGGTATTTACTTCCTCGTATACGGCAGAGAAAGCAGCCGATTTGATAGTATAGCTCATACCGTTACCGTTATTTTCCGCATCCCAGTTGAAGAACATTCTGATAGTGAAAGGCTGCGTGCAGTCAACGGCGGAAAGGTCTTTAAGCTTGCAGTTGATTTCAACGTCGCCCTTCTTGTCCCTGATTTCTACGGCTTCGAGAAGGTTTCCGCATTCTACCTTGAAGTTTTTGAAATCGCCGTTTACGACAACCTTGAACACCTTCATGGTTTTAAGCGCTTCGCCCTTTACGTCAACGTCGAGTCCGTTGAACATTTCCGCTGCGGTTTTGGTAGCTTTAAGCGAGCCGTCGTTATTTACGGAAAGCTTATAGTCGCCATCTCTATGAGCGTACCAACCCGTAACCGCGGTGTTCGTAGCAGTTATTTCGTTGACCTCTTTTTCGGGAGCGGGAATTCCGTCCATAGTAAATTCGAGGTTCTTGATTGTAAACGTGCCCTTTACGTCCTTGGTGCCGGGGGCAACGAATATAAATATGGGAAGCTGATTTGTATAGTCAACGTCAACCACGCCCGAAATATCGACGATTATATCGTCAACTCCGCCGGTAAGCGTAAATCTTCTTTCAACCTTGTCAAAGGGTTTAACCATAATTTCGACGCCAGCGGTACCCTGAACGGTAAGCTTGACGCTGTTGAAATCGTCTATAGCCGCACCCGTAACAAGCGCCTTCATGATAGCCCATTCGCTGGACTTTTTGTCGTAATCGACCTTGAAATCGGTTCCCGTCTTGGTTATCGTGTAGACTCCGTCACCATTGTCGTACCAGCCCGCGTTTGCGGTCTTATTCGTTGCGGTAATGGTGTTAACCTCTACCTCGGGTCCGGTCTTGACTATATTGTACTTTTCGTCAATATCGTTTTTGGTAATTTCGAACTTGTCCGCCTTGAAGGTACCCGAGCCCGTAGCGTTATTACCTTCGAGGAATACGAGCATACGCGACGCCTTGTCGATATTGAGCGAAGAAATATCCCACTCGTATCTGCCGGCGGCGTTGTCCATAGTAAAATGAACCTCCTGCTTGGCAAGTTCGCCAACATACTCGAACGCAAGCGTTACTCTCGGGTCGTTACTGCTGGTCGTGAACGTGCCCTCGATTACGAGAGTTTTCAAGCCAGCGAAATCAGCCGCCTCGTAAATGCCCATATTGTGCTTGAAATACTGCCACTGGCTACCCGTCTTTTCGTAGGTAACCGTCATAGGCTCGCCCTTTGACTGTGAAATAACGTAGGGCGATTCCTCGTCCTCGTTTACGCCCCAAAGCCCGTCGAGAAGGTTAAGGGTGTCGGATTTCTTGCCGTCATCATTGTCGTCGCCGCAGCCGACAGCTGCAAACATGGGAACGGTGAGCGTGCAAGCCGCTAAAATTGCTAATAGTTTTTTCATTTTATCCTCCAAAAAAATTTTTTATCTTTTTAATACGCTCTGCTCGGTATCGTAATCGAAGAGCTGAACGTGCTTGGTGTCGAAGCCGATTTCTATTTCGTCGCCGCTTAATACGTTGCAGCGTGCGCCTGCGCGGACAACCACGTCGCCGTTTACGCCGTCTACCGAGCAGTAAACGAGGGTCTCGTTGCCGAGCTTTTCGGTTACCTTAACGGTAGCCTTGACGGTAGCATCCTTGAACTTCTTGTCCGCCCCCGAAACGAGGGACACGTCCTCCGCACGCACGCCGAGAACAAACTGACGCTGGTTGACCTCCTCGCAGGTGATACGCTTCTGCGTAGCCTTGTCTATAAGCAGGCTGTTCCTGCCGAACTTGGCGTACACGGGGTCGGTCTTTTCCTCCTGCGAAAGCATTACGTCGATAAAGTTCATTTGCGGCGCACCGATAAAGCCTGCAACGAATTTGTTGACGGGGAATTCGTAAAGGTTGTCGGGCGTGTCTACCTGCTGAATAAGTCCGTCCTTCATTACTACGATACGCGTACCCATGGTCATGGCTTCGGTCTGGTCGTGGGTAACGTATACGAAGGTTGTCTGAAGCTCCTTATGCAGCTTTATTATTTCGGTGCGCATCTGCGTACGCATCTTGGCGTCGAGGTTTGAAAGAGGTTCGTCGAGAAGGAAAACCTTGGGTTCGCGCACGATAGCGCGGCCGAGCGCGACACGCTGACGCTGTCCGCCCGAAAGGTTTTTGGGCTTCCTTTTAAGATAGTCCTCTATTCCGAGAATTTTGGCGGCTTGCGTAACCTTTTGCTCTATTTCCTTTTTGGGAACCTTGCGCAGTCTGAGGCCGAACGCCATATTCTCGAATACGGTCATATACGGGTACAGCGCGTAGTTCTGGAAAACCATTGCTATGTCCCTGTCCTTCGGCTCGACGCTGTTTACGCGGCGGTCGTCGATATACAAATCGCCCGAAGAAATCTCTTCGAGACCCGCTATCATTCTCAGCGTCGTGGATTTTCCGCAACCCGAAGGCCCGACGAAAATTACGAACTCTTTGTCGTGAATTTCAAGGTTGAAGTCCGTAACCGCCGTCACTCCGCCGGGATAGGTTTTGTAAATGTTTTTCAAAGATATGCTTGCCATTTTAATTCTCCTTTTCGAATTGCAAAATTTCAAAAGCTTTTTGCATCTCGGGCAGCGAACAGAACGTGCGCCACACCGTTTGTTTTTCGTAGTTAGCCAGCATCAGCAAGGTTACGCCCTTATCGATACCGACGTAGCCGTCGCTGACCCAGCCCGTGTCCGCGTTGTACGCATCGACAAGTCCGTACTTGCCTATCAGGCGGGGCTGCGAATAATAATGCCGAAGCGCGGCTAAGCTGATTTCGGGCGTGAACGGCATAGAACCGAGCGCGCCGCACGGGGGCACGGTACCGTCCGAAAGGTTTTCGGTGTTGCCGTTTCCGCTGGGCTGAGCGCCTATCCTGCCTTTATAGCCGTGCTCGGTCTCGCAAGAGGTAAGCCCCCACCCCTCTTTATAGCCAGCGTGTATATGCGCATGGTCGAGGCAGAACGCGCGGTTTGCCTCGGTTGCCAGTACCGTGTTTTTAAACCAGTCGACTCCGAACGCATCTTTTTTGCCCTTAAAGTCCAAAAACGCGTGTGAGAACTGATGTGTGAACAGGCTTCCGAACCAGCTGTATATAAATTCGCGGTCACCCCAGCTGCCTTTCAGACGCGCAAACGAGTTATATGCTTCAAGCGCGATTGTTCTGCCCTTTTGCGAGCCTGCGGCAAGGAAGTAAAGAATAAGCTGTTCGGCGTATACGTCCCAGTAGCCGTCAAAGCCCTTGCCGTAATGCGACGCCATGTAAAAATACTTCTTTTCCTTGCAGTAGAAATATTCCCAATCGCACTCCGCGTACAACCTGCGCGCAAGCTCTAACGCTTTGCCGCCGAAGTATGCTCCCGCCGTCAACGCGCCCGCAATGAACAGACCCGTGTCCATTATCGAAAGCTCGCTGTTGCGCGAACGCGTGCCGTCGGTCATTTTGTAAAAGTGATAGTAAAAACCCTTTTCGGTTTTTAACCTTGCGTGAGTTTCAAGCGTCTTAATACATATCTCTTCACCCTCCGCTCGGGATATATAGCCGAAGTCGCACCCCACCGCCATTGCCGCAAGCATAAATCCGCTTGCCGCTACGGAACATTCGTTGTACTTTTCCGGATAAACGTCGTGCGTCAGTCCGTAAGTCGCGGGCGATTTGTCGAAATTGTCGTAAAAATAATTAAAGCAAAACCTTCTTTCGCGCTCTATTAAGTTTGAATCCACACTAACCTCTAAGCGGCCGTAAACCCTAAGTTCGTCAAGCCGAGCAAAATATTTTCATTTTTCATAACGTCGTCCCATACGCCGTTATTTTTGAAATTGGAAAGCATTAAAAGGGTAATTCCCTTGTCTATACCGATACAGTCCGACGCGTACCAGCCGCGGTCGAGATTGTATGCGTCGGCAAGTCCGTACTTGCCGTTCAAAAGCCTTAAAGTCTGATAGTATTCGAGGGCTTCAAGACTCTCTTCGGGCGTAAACACCACCGAGCCGAGCGCGCCGCACGGCGCAACCGTTCCCTCTATTCTGGAATAGTTTGCATCGGCAGTCCAGCCGCGGGGCGAAGCGCCGAGATGTCCGCTGTAACCGTCGGGAGTGTCGCAAGCCGTAAGCCCCCATCCTCCCTTTGCAAAGGTTTCTATTTCCGTCTTGTCGCGGCAGAATTCGTACGCCGCCTTGGACGCGGCAACCGAATTTTCGTACCAGTTAGTGCCGTTTTTGTCCTTATAGCCCGAGAAGTCTATCCACGCGTGCGAGAACTGGTAAGTAAATATACTGCCGAACCAACTGTATATAAATTTATTATCGCCGTAATTTCCTTCGTTACGCGCAAAGTCGTAATACGCCTTATCGTCGAGTCTGTATTCCTCGTTGGGGCTGCCCGCGCCGAGAACGTACATCATAAGCTGCTCGGCATACCAGTCCCAGTTGCTGAGAAGGTTGCGGGTTTCGCCGTGAAAGCCCATAGTAAGATAGGTTTTGCTGCCCTGCTTACGCTCGATAGCCTTCCAGTTGACGTTGGCGTACAGCTCGTCGGCAAGACTTTTAACCTCGCCGCCGAAATATTCGCCCGCGTGAATTGCGCCGCAAAGAAGTATCGCAGTATCTACCGATGATATTTCAACGCCGCTTACGCGCTTGCCCGTGTCCATATTTATGAAGTGAGCCAAAAATCCTTCGTGCGAAACATCCTCGTCCTGCTGCAACGCAACAAGCGTGCGCAGCGTTTTTTCTGCGCGGGTCTCAGCGTCTTCGCGGGTAACGTAGCCCTCTTCGACACCGATTACGTACGCCGAAAGTCCGTATCCGACCGAAGCCGTGGACGCGCTTTTCGATTTGTTGGGATAGCGGTCGGCAATCAGTCCGTAGGTCTGCTCTTTGAGGGAAACCTCCTCCCAGAAGAAGTCGAAGCTTCCGCGCATTTCCGCGTCTATCGCCGTTTTATATTCGGCGTATAAATCTTTTTTGCAGGCGGTAAAGCATAGCGCGCAAATTGCCATGATGATTGTAACTGTTACAGATATTATTTTTTTCAAAGCTTATTCTCCGGTTATACCCGCCTTGTCTATACCTTCAGTAAAGTGCTTCTGCGTGAAGAAATAGAATATCAAAAGCGGTAAAATGCTGAGCAATGTGCCAGCCATATAAATTGCCTCGTTGACGGTTTTGCCCGACGCGCCGCCGACGTCGCCGAACAGCTCTTTATACGTCGCCTCGAATTTTTCAAGCTCAAGGGGAAGCGTCGTAACCGCGCCGCCGAGGTAAATAGCCGTTAACACCGTTTCGTTGTAGTACCACACCACCGACAAAAGCAACGACAGAAGTATCGCAGGCTTTGCCGCCGACAGTCCCAGACGGATGAAAATCTGGAAGGAATTTGCGCCGTCTATCTTAGCCGCCTCGACAACCGAGTCGGGTATACTGCGGAAGAACTGATAGAATATAAGCACGAACACCGCTGATTTTATGCCCTGTCCCAAAGCGGCGGGAATTATGAACGTGAATACCGAATCTACTATTTTCAGCTTGGAATATATGAGCAGCTGCGGCATCATAGTAAGCTGGGTGGGAATTATAAAGGTAATTATTATTAGTGCGAATATCACCTTTTTGCCGCGGAAGTTGAAACGTGCAAGTCCGTACGCCGCAAAGCAGCAGCTCACCGTCTGAAAAATAGACGGCAAAAGCGAAACGTAAATGGTCTGGAAAAGAGTGTTCCAGAAGTTGAGCACACGCGAAGCTTCCGAATAGTTTTGGAAGTAAAGCGACGTGGGCAGATAGTTTACCATGGGGTTGGTCACGTCTGAAGGGCTCATAAGCGAGTAGCCGAGCATATACAGTATGGGGTAAACATAAACGAAGCCGAAAAGTATTAGCAGCGAATAGCTTACGAAGCACTGCAAAAAGCCCTTCTTTTCACCCGTGCCGAGGAAGAACGATTTTACGCTTTCCTTAGTCAGCGACTTTGCCCACGCCTTGGTCTTAGAGGGCAACGCCTTAAAGAACGCGGGCAGCCCCTTGAAAAACGCGACGAAACGCGACGGGAATTTTTTAAACCAAAGCCCTATGTCTTTAAGCCAGCGGACAAATGAGCGGTGCTCTTCGTCCCCCTTGAATCTGAGTATGATTTTGGCGTAAAACCAGTCCTTTATATGCGTCCATATTGCGATGAAGAACGCCGCTGTCGCAAGCCCGGCAGCCTTGAAAAACGCGACTGCGGGATTTTGCTTTTTAGCTTCGTTCGATGCTTCGGCGGGCTCGGCCGTTTCGGCTTCCTGCATTGCAGGTAACTCCGTAACGGGCGTTACCTCTTCGACGGGCTCCTGCTCTAAAAGTTCGGGCTGAGTTTTCTTGTTCATGCCTTAGCCCCCTTTGCGCGTTTTAATAGCTTGAAGCGTCTGTCGGTTTTTATCCGCTTTTCGTGCTTTTTAAAAATCAGCACAGCAACACCGAGAAGTACGAGCATTAAGATAAAGTATATCCACGCCATTGCCGACGCGTAGCCGTATCCGCCCGAGCCGTCGGTTGCGTTCATATCCGTCTGAATCTTCGAGATTATCGGATTTAGCGAGAATATAGACTGCATTACAACAGTGAAAACTACGTTGAGCACTATAGTGGGGTTGAGCGCGGGAAGAGTTATCTTCCAGAACATTTCCCATTTTGTTGCGCCGTCTATCTTAGCCGCCTCGTACATGCTTTTGTCCATTTTTTGAAGTCCCGTCATGAACACGAGTATCTGTATTCCCGAGAACCATAAAATCATTATGAATTCGGAAGTTAAGAATTGAAGCGCATCCACAAGGAATTGCGGCAATGTTTCCGCAAGCTTTTCGAAGTCTATCAGATTTTCAATTCCCGGAAACGATGCGACGCCCTGGTCGATAAACATTTTTATGACGGGACCGCTCGTGATGATTACGGGGAAAAAGAATATTGTTCTGAAAAAGCCCGTTCCTTTCAGCTTGCTGTTTAAAAGCATTGACAAAATAAGCGAAATTACCGTTATTACGGGCACGTACAGAATAATCTGCATTGCGTACTCGCCCAAAGCGTCGGTAAATTTTGCGTCCTGCAAAAGCGCCTTTGCGTAATTGCCGAATCCTATAAATGACGTTTCTATTTCTCCCAGCCGTATTTGAACGTCGCTGAAGCTGAAAATGAAGGTCTGTATTATCGGATACGCAACGAATACGCAAAAGCCGATAAGCCACGGCAGCAAAAACATGTATCCGCTGAACGCTTCGGAGTGCACTATTCTGTAAAACCTGCCCTCCGTCTTATCGCGCGGAGCGGCGGGCGCAGAGGCTTCCGCTGTTATCAGATTTTCTTTTTTCTTGTCTTTTTTCATAGTTTATTCCATTTATTTAACCGACGCCGAACGCGCAGGCACGGTTATTCCGTCCGTCGCATAGTCGGTTGAACCGTAATTCACTATTACCGATTTGCCGTTTGAATATTCCGTTACAAATACGCCGTTTTTCGCCTCGTACCTGTCCGTAACCTGACAGCCCTCTACCTTTGAAAGAACTGAAATTACGTCGGTATAAATATCCTTTATTTTATCCTTCCAGATGTCGTACGAGGAAGTGAACACGCCCGAGCTGTTCGTGCCGTAAAGCTCGATTGCATCTTTCTCTGTTATTAGAAACGAAGGATATACGTTGTAGTCGATAAGCCGCAAAACGAGGTCGTCACCCGTGTAATTGAGATTGATAGGCGAGCTGTACATCTGCATTTTGCCCGAAACAACCATCTGAATAAAAGGCACGCTGCGCGTTTCAATCATAAACCCGCTTGACGATAAAGGCGCTTCGAGGTACGCGTCGCACACGCTCCACATATAGGCGTTGGGTTTTACGATATTCGCCGTTGCACCCGAAGCGGCAACCGCCCCCGCAAACTTTTCAGCCGCGTAAGCGCGGTTGTAGTCGCGGTTTTTATAGCCCGAATACAGCAACGAGCCTATCGAGCAGTAATCGATACCCGCATTATAGGTATTGACGGTTTTTAAATCGTCGCTCATGCGCGCAACCGCGTCGTCGGGATTGAGTAGATTGAATTTTGCCGAGGAACCCGCGCGGTCGTCGTTCAGTGTTGCAAACTGGTTGGATATGTTCAGCGCAAGTTGCTTATCGTTGACCGAAGCTCCGACGTAGGCTTTTATATAATCCGTCGTGAACGAGAATTTTACACCCGCCGCGCTCAGCTTTTGCGAAAGACTTTTATAGCCCTTTTTGCCGCCGGGACCGCCGTCAAACGGGAAATGGTTTGGATAGGAATTGTTGAGCCCGCCGCTCGAATATCCGAGAACGGATACCGAAAGGTCGTCGCAATATGCCCCAACCTCTTCGGCGACCTGTTCTATAAACGAGGTTTTAGTCATTGTAACGACCTCGTTGCCGAACATTCCCTTTTTATTTTCAGCCATGAGAAACTGTAATCTCAGTCCCGCGTCGGTTGCCGCTCCGTCCTTGAAGTCCACCGTTTCGCGGTATGCCTTGGCAACATCAGAAACTTCGCACCCGCCCTCTATCAGCGTCATCGTCTGAACGAGGTCGAATTTGTTCATATCGTCCTGAAAAGCTATATAGCTCTTTCCGTCCGTACCCGAGCTTTCGTAATACTTGACGTAGGATTCTCTGTATATCCAGCTGAAATACGCAATATTGTACTGCGTTGTAATAGAATTTACCGAAGCGTTCACCGTGCAGTATTCCGCTCCGTCGTCCGCAGTGAACATCGTTCCGCCGTCGGGATACATCGTGGCAAACACGGGCATAGATGCCGTCTGCGGCGAATTTACAGAAACCTGCGAGGCGGAAATGCCGTAATCGCTGCCGTAAATCCTTGCCGAATACGCCTGCTTTGCCGCGGTCCGTTCGGATAAATCTATCACAGCCCCGCTTCCGTCGGGAACGAGTATTCCGCCGTCGCAAAGCGAATAGCTGCTGTCGAAGAACGGATAAACGACGAGATACTCGAGCTTGTTTTCCTCGGGGTCGTTTTCGGTTATAGATTCGTAGGGAATACGCACCTGAAGCTTGTTGCCATTGATACGCACCTGAAATTTAAACGAAACCGAAATCAGGCGGCAGTTTACGTCCGCGTCGAAGCCGTCCTCCCTCTCTTTGAAGTTAACCTTTGCGTTGAGCATGCTTATAGTACGCTCGCGCGTGTTGCCGGTGCTCATTACCTTATAGCCTACCGTAATCGCATCCGTCAGCTTGTTGACCCAAAGGTTGTTGAGATTGTCGTCCTCGGAATATCTTTTGCCCGAATACCACGTTCTGCCGCCGCGCGTTATAGAGAGGTTGAGAGTTTTGGTATCAACCGTAAGCGAAGAGCCGTCCGCCTCTACCGTGTAGAGGTTCTGCGGCGTTTCACCTTCGTCTCCGTCGCGCGGAAGCGTAGTTGCAAGCGCGACATTGCCCGCTATGACGGTACCCGAAATCAACGCCGCTACGGCTAATTTGAGTTTGCCTATCATCTGAACACCTCCCCGAATACCGAGCCGAAATAACCGAACAGCTGAGCAAGCAGCATATATAGAACGATTAAAAACAGCAGCGCCATTGCAAACGCAATGACCGTTAATATCACGTTTTTAAGCGTTTTCCAGAACGAATAGTCATGTAATTCCATTATCGCGCGAAACAGGCACACTGCGCTCCAACCGTACATAACCAGCTCGCAGAAGGTATAAATAATCGACTCGTTATAGGTAAGTACGTTGCTGAGAATATATACGGGCAACGCCATAATCAGATAGGGCGAAAGCGCGTACATAAAACAGATGAAGCAGTGTTTGAGTTTACCGTCGCCGTCAGTGACGGTACTGACGAAGTAGTTGCAAAGCACTAATGCAAGCATTACCCCGACGGTGACGAGCACCATATTCCAGCCGTTGGTATTGTATACCGTTGCCGAATTGAAGAGATAGCCCTTTGTTACGACGCCGAGTATTTGCAAAACCACGAACCAGAGGAAAAGTATTCCCGCCGTCCATATACTCGCCTTATTGTGATACTTGACCTCGTAAACGGCGTCCTGCGTGGAGCGCATAAAGCGCTTGGAATGATTAAATTCCTTAAAGAAATATACGTTTTTTACGTGAGCGTCGCCGACCTTGCCGAACACCCTTTTTACGGGTGCAAACCATTCGGGCTTACGCTTGTTCATAATTTTGAGAACTATTACCGCTGCAACTATAACGAGTACGACGATTATCACCCAAAGCAGGTTATTTTCAAGCCATTCGTTTCTTATCTGCCAAAACGCTTCGGAATATCCGTTGGTATCCTCTGCGTACTTGAACTGGCTGAGCGCGATACTGTAATTGTTCTTTTGCATATTCGCGCGGGCGAGAGCCTTGTATGCGAGTATGAAGTTCGAGTTATAGCGCAAAACCTCGTTCCAGAGGTCCTCGCCTTCGAGATAAAGTCCGTCTTTATAGTAGTCCACCGCATTGAACACCAGCGTAGAAAAGTCGGTGCGACGATAGATAACTATCATGGAATAGTTCTTGTCGAGAACCATGACGCTGCCGTCGTCAAGCGCACTGACCGCAACAGGGTTGGAAAGCGAGCCGAACCGCTCGTACCCGTCCTTGCCGCCGAAACGGAAAAGAAGGTTGCCCTCGCTGTCGAAAACGGTCACGTACGAGCCGTTTTGCTGATTGGACTGAACAGAGAAAATATTTTCCGATTTGTCGATTGAAGCCGCAGTAGTGTCGGCAAAATTCATGGACGGCGACATTATGCCGTTGCCCATCGTATTAAGCTTTTTAATCGTATTGCCCGCAGCGTTGTTCGTAACCGTATAGACGAGACCTCTGCCGTCTATCGCCACGTTGGTCGGACTTTTCGGGGTTGCCAGAAACGTGTTTTGCTGCTCTTCCGAGAAAAACAGTTTTTGAAGCACCGAAAGGAACGAAGCCGAGGTTTCGTTTGCACCGACGTAGCCGACGAATTCGCCCTCTGCGTTAATCTGCATAAGTCCGCTTACGCAGCCTTCTGAAACGACATACATATTGCCGCGGTTGTCTACCGTAATTTTAGTGGGAACGTAGGGTGTGTTCGCGCCGACGAGCGGATTTTGCGGTCTGTCGATTGTACGCAACAACTCGTAGCTTTCCGCGTCGTAGATATAGACGAGCTTATTGCCCTTGTCACAGACAAAAAGGTTTCCGCCGCTCACTGCAAGACCCGTAGGCTGGCTAAGCCCTTCCTCTATTACCGTTACGACTTCGCCTTGCATATCCGTAACGATTACGCGCTTATTGCCCGTGTCTGCGATATAGATACGGTCCGAATCCGCGTCGGTTATCATGTCCTCGGGACCGAGCAGCGCACCGACCGTGCCCGATGAAAACGATATTCTGCCCGACGGCATGAACGCCGTCTGAGTGGGAACCAATCCGCCGTTGGGACCAAGCGTCAGCGTCTCGTACGGAACGGAAAACGAATCGTCCGAAAACGGTGTGTCGCTTGCCATTACGGGCACACTGTAATCCCAAAAAAACAGTATTACCGAAGCCAGCGCAAGCAGCGCGGCGATAAGCGGCACTATTAATTTTTTTACTTTCTTTTTCATAAATACGCTTCCTTGCAACGCGTTTTATTTGATACCCGAGTGCGCCATGGTGTCCATAACCTTACTCTGCATAACGATGAATATAACCAGGTTGGGCAGGAACATAATCAGCGCGCTTGCCGCCGTTACTCCCTGTGTTATCGACGAGGTTGACGCCGATGAAAACGTAGTTATATAGTAGGCAAACGTCTTTAAACTTTCGTTATTGAGATAATAGACGGAAGCCTCGACATTGCCCCACGCCGACTGGAACGACATTATCGCAACCGTTGCGATTGCCGGTCTGACCGACGGAATTATAATTTTGAAAAGTATCTGCAATTCGTTTGCGCCGTCCATTCGCGCAGCTTCGAGCAAAGCGTCGGGAACCTGATCGATAAACTGCTTGATGAGGAACAGCCCGACGGGCATTGCGACTATGGGAAGTATGTTCGATATAAATCTGTCGGTAAGCCCGAGGTTGACTATTATAATAAACCTCGGAATAGTAACGGCGATAGGCACGAACATGAGCGCAAGCGTGTTGATTTCGAAAAGAAGCTTTTGACCCTTGAATTTCTTTTTACTCAGCACGTAGCCGGCGGAAACCGAAAGAAAAATGCTTATAAGCATAGTCAGCACCGTGACTAAAATAGAGTTGAAAAGATAACGCGTAGCCGGTACGGACGAGCCTGCCATAAGCTCGAAAAGCGATTTGAAGTTCTCCCAAGTGGGGTCAACCACAAAAAAGCTGGGCGGAAACTTGAACAGCTCTTCGGCGGGCTTGAACGCCGTACTGAAAATATAGATAATCGGTAAAATCATAAAGACTGCCAGCGGAAGTAAAAAAATGTAGAATTTTATCTGGCTGACGTGAAATCTTTTAGGGTTTATTTTTTTACCTTGGAAGGATGCCATAATTTAACCTGCCTACTCGTCTTTGCTGTTCAACAGCTTTCCTATAACCTTGCTTATAATATAAATTATCAAAAGCAGTACGACCGAGATTGCCGCGGCGTAGCCCATTTCATACCTTATATAGCCGTAGTCCTGAATATGGTTTATGATTAGCTGTCCGTTATAGTTAGGCGTCGGATTCGAGCCCGATAGCTCGACGCCGATTGCGCCCGCCTGAAATGTGTTTACAACTGCCATTACCGCGCCGAAAAGCATCTGCGGCTTGATAGACGGCATAGTGACGTGAATAATTTCCTGAAAACGGTTTTTCATACCGTCCATATACGCCGCCTCGTAAAGCTGCGGGTCTATGTTGAGAATACCCGAAAGCATCGACAAAAAGCCTATGCCCATACTCGACCAGATTGTAACCACAATCATAATCGGCATAAGGTAGTCGCCGCTTTGCAGCCACTGTACTGCCTCGCTTATCAGTCCGCTCTTTAAAAGGATTGCGTTGAGGTAGCCGTTCGAGTCGCCGCTGAATATCGCCGTCCACACCACCTGCATTGCCACGCCCGCCGTAAGCGAAGGCGCGTACAGGCAAAGTGCTAGTATTGTGCGCGGGATTTTGTGAATCTGAGCAAGCATCCAGGCGAGAAAGAACGAAAGGAAATAGCCTACGGGTCCCGCTATTACCGAGAACAGCAGGGTGTTTGGTATGACCTTCTGCATGAACACCTCGTCCTCGGTGAACAGCCTTATATAGTTGTTAAAGCCGGTAAATTTAGGTGCGCTTATGCTGTTGAAGTCGGTGAACGACAGCACTGCCGCAAGTATAACGGGCAAAACTATAAACACGAAGAAGGCAAGCAAGTACGGCAAAATGAGTATTGCCGTGGTAAACATTCCCTTTTTACCGCCTATACGGGATTTTTGGGGCGAGGCGACCGTATTCATAGGGTTGCCCTGCCCGGGCTCTCCCTTGCGGCGCTTTACCTTTTTTTCAGGCAAAGGCTGAACGGCTTCGGACGCGCCCTCTAAAACGATTCCGTCGTCCATAGGCTTAACCTCCCTTTTTGAGTGAGTTAACGTACTCTAACGTAGTTACTGTATACGGCTTTACAATCTCGCCGTTTTTAAGATAACCGAATTCGGTCAGTTTGCGCTTTAATTCCTTGTCTATCGAAGTTACCGCCCTTTCTATTACCGAACGGGTGTTTTCGCCGTCGATTACTATACTGTTCCATGCGTTGGAAAGCTCGCGCTCCAACATATACCAGCCGGGGACCTTGGGGATTTCTCTCATCCACTCCCACTGCTCGCGTATGACCTTTTTGTCTGCGGATGAGAACGCGACCGAGTTCGAGAACGCCTCGGTATTGGCGCTGTTCCAGATATAGTTTTTACCGTAAATCATCGTAAGGCGGTTCATGAATTCTGTCTGAACGTCTGCCGACGACCACCATTTCAAAAGCTCCCAGCCGGCAGCGTCCTTTTCGTCGCTACCGCTCTTTATAAGCGTCATTGCTGTTGCACTGCCCGTCTGCCACCTTGCGACTTCGCCGAGGCTTTCGTTATATACGCCGGGGGCGAGCGCTATGCCCCATTTACCCGAAATTTCGGGTGCGGCCATGCTGAGGCGCAAATAGGTTTCGAACGTGGAAACGCCTATCGGCAAACTTCCGCTGCGGAAGCTGTCAAAGAAGTTCGATACCTGCTGCGGCAGTCCGTAAAGGGTGTACAGCTCGGTCATGAACTTGATTGCGTTCATACTGTTCTCGTCGGAAATAGTCGTGCTCATTGCGTCGTCGGAAACGAGCGTACCGCCGTACTGATAGATGAACGGCGCTGTCGTCATTATCGACTTGGACGCTGTTGATGTCGACAGAGGGATATAATAGTTGAGTCCGTATCTCTGCAACACCGGCAAGGTCAAAAGCACTTCGTTCCATGTATCGGGCACGGAAATGTTGTACCTGCTGAGAATATCTTTTCTGTAATAGGTAACGTAGAAGTCCTGGGTTTCGGGAAGCGCAAGACCTATTCCGTCGGCAATAAGAGAAATCATTGCGCCCGATGAGAAGCGGGAAATTACTTCGCCGTAGTCGGGATATTGCGTCAAATCGACCACGAGGTCACGGATACCCATTTCGTAGGGAAGCCAGTTGCTTATGCCCATAACCGAGTCGGGCGCGATGCCCGCCGCGTTGGAAAGTATCAGTTTACCCTCGTCTGCAAGTATCGAAAATTTAACGTCGTAGCCCGTTCGCGCTTTGAAGTCAGACGCATCAAGCATCTGTTGCATAAGGTCGACGTACTGGCGCGAACGCGCAACCCATACCTGTATGGTGTTTTCTCCGTCCGAGGTGTTGGAATAATCAGCAACGAAGCTATGGAAAAACTTTTTCACACCCTCCCAGAAGGTTTTCCAGCCGCTCTCTCTTTCTATGCCGCTTTCTTCGTCAGCGGGGTGTAAAACCACTTTGTCGAGCCCGAGCGGGGTCGACTTTATGTCGTTTAGCGCGTTGGCAAGCGTCTGCACGATAGAGCCGCTGCCCTCGGAAATTTGCGCATATTTGTTGGGAATGTATTTGGGCGATTTTAAAAGTCCCTTAATCGCCTGACTTGCAGTGCGCAGATATATAAGCGCCTGATAGTTGGTTTCGGTACCGTTGATTTTGCGCAGGTCGGAGGAAATAAGCTCTAACCCCTCGTCTATGTTTTGCAGTTTTTCAACTACGCCGGGGAAGTCGTTGTCTATATCCCATTCGCGGTTGCCGTCCGAAACGGTGCCCGCTATACGTTTAAGGTCGAGATAAATTTCGTTTAGACTGTCGATAGACGAGGTCATCATTTGCTGCAAATCGTAGGAAAGGCTGCCGTCTATCTTGACCGAAACGGTGTGCGCCCCCTTAGTAAGGTACACCGCATAATAGCCCTCGCCGTTGCCGAGGGTGTGCCGGTCAAACCCGCCGTTCTCTATTAATGGATAGCGCAGAAATTCGCGGTAAGGCGTTTTTCCGTCGACGAAAACCTGAACATAAACGGTGCGGTTGGAGTTGTCGTTACTGTAATTGAAAGAAATGTTATAAAGTCCGTCTTTTTCGGCTTCGAGCTTATAAGTGAGTATATGCTCGGGCGAACCGAAGCCGGAAACTACGTTCAGCTTCGAATTGTACGAAGCGTACGGCGAGACGTTTGTCGCCGCAACCGAAGAGGGCACTGCGGAAAGAGTGTTTTTGCAATAGAAGTGCTCCGCCTCCGCGGTATCCGTTCCCTCACCGTATTCGCTACCGACCTTATTGAGATAGGTCTGATAGTCCTCCGGCAAATTTACCGAGCGTAGCATTAAATCGCCGAGCAGGAATCGCCCGCCGGCGTTTACGGATATTTCCACCGTATTCTCTCCCGCAACAAAGTCGTATACTGGCGGAAGCACGGTTGCATAATCGTATTCGTAAAGGTATTCGCCCACCCACTCATCGATTTTCTTCTGAGAGGGGACTATTTCGTTTCCGAACGAGTCGGTCTTGAAATCCTCGGACTCGTTGCGCCAAAGCGCCTTTAACGACGACCTTTCCGATACGAGATTTCCGTTCACCTTTATAGTTACCTCACTGTCGGAAAGTCCGTTGTGAAGTATGTAATAATCCGCGTAAAACGCGAGCTTATCCTGTTTTTCAAGGTTAACGGTGTAAACGGCGGTATCGTTCTCGTCCATAAGCACTGTTTTGCCGTTATAGCCGTATTGATTTTCGACGGCTTGCTCCGTCGACTCTTTCAACACGGCTTTAACGTCCAAACCGCTCTGGGCGGAAACTTCTACGTCGTCGAAGTCGCTTAAAACTTCGGTGAAATCGTATTTCCCGCTGTTGCACCCCGTCAGCGGCAGCATACATACAAGCATTGCCGCCGCAGTAAAAAGTGCGACTTTTCTTTTCATATCAAATTCCCGACTTAATCGTAATAGTTTTCGAACTGCTTGACTGCTGCTTTATATTTGTCGTTTGCAAGCGTGTTGCAATTTGTAGCAAACTGAGCGAACTGCTCGGTACCCATCCAGCATGCGTCTAACAGTACGCCGAGCTCGGGGTTGGTTATGGACGTACCGCTTGCATCCTGAATTGTAACGTTTGCTCCGCAAAGCGCCTTCCAGCGCGAAAGCGTGTAGCCGGGCACCACCTTGACGCACTCTACGATACCCGTATCGAGCTTTTCATACGCCTCCTGCAAGCCGTCCACAAGCGTGAATTTGTCGAAGTATTTCTGAATAAGTTCGGTGTCTACCGTCATGGGCAGAGTGTTGGTGACTTTCTTTTCGCGGGTTATTCTTTCGCGTATACCCGCGGGGTCAAAGCTCATCCACTTCGCGAATTTGTACGCAAGCTCTCTGTTCTGACAGGACGAGGATATTGCAACATAGTCGCCGAGCATGGGCGTCTTTCCGCCGGGAACGCCGAGGAACTTGATGTTTTCCACGTTGCGCGACATATCCGGCGCCTCGTAGGAATATCCCCAACGAAGTCCGAGCTTGCCCGCGTCCCAAAGCCCCACGTAACCGTCGATACCCTCGAAGTTAGCCGCACGGTCGTCGTCGCTGAGGCTGTCATAAGTCAGTTTGTTCTGGCGCATTTCATGAGTCTTCTCTATGCCCGTTTTAAATTCCTCGCCGTCGAGATGATAAGCGCTTCCGTCCCAGGTGAACCAACCGAGTTCGGAATTTACCGACGAGGGATACCATTCAAGTATTGTCTGCTCGTGGCTGAGACCCATTACGCCGTCGGCGGGTCTGTTCAGCGCCTTTACCAGCTCGACGAACTTATCGTAGGTGAACTCTCCCTCGAGATACTGGTCGGCGTTATACTGTTCGATAAGGTCGACGTTTGCGAAATAGCCCATCATATTCATAGAGAAGGGTATTGCGTAAATGCCGTTTTTGAAATGAACGCCCTCTTCGATGGCGTCGGGGATTTTGTCCCAGTCGCCCGTAGTATCGGCAGTCACGAGGTCTGTAATGTCGGAAACGTATCTGTTTTTCAGACCGAAGTTGATGTTGGGCAGCATAAATACGTCGGGCAGCTTATCCTTGATTGCAAGCGACGTAATGGAATCCTCGTATGCGGTGCCCGATACGCTGACCTCCTCTATTTTGACTTTAATGCCGTTGTCGTCCTCGAATTTTTTAATCATCTGACGCTCGACGTTGTTGACCGCCTCGGTGCTGAGGTTCCAGGTCGCATAAGTCAAATCGTACTTTTCTTCGCCGCACGCTGCAAGTAGCGCGGACGCAGATGCCGCCGCTATTACTCCCGCCATTGCCAAACATAATCTCTTTTTCATCGTAAACTCCTTATCTTTATCTTTTTACTTTTAAGACTTTTTATGTGCGTTAATTTAACGCACAAGAAGGGGCGCCCCTTCTATTTTTTTTTGAATTTAAATTTCGACTTCGACGGTGTGCTTGCCCTTTTTGAGGTCGGGCACGAGGTTGCCTTCTATCGCCTTGCCGTCAACTTTAACTGCCTTATTGCCCGTACGCTTTACGGAAATTTCGTATTCCGCCCCGCGGAATTTGCGTTTGTAGCTGTATCCGTTCCACCCCTCGGGCAGGCACGGCGATACGCGCAAACCGTCCTTTTCGGGAACGACACCCAGAACAAACTGAACGCCCACTCTATGCAGCCACTGCGCAGAACCCGAGTACCAGCTCCAACTTCCCTTGCCGAAGTAGGGTGAATTGGGCCCGTCCGAGTTGCCGGGCAGGACGTACGGCTCCGCCATATATTTGTCTATATCCGCGCCGCGGTTGGGGGGGCATATCCCCTTGAACGCCTTGTATGCGTTTTCGCTGTCGCCGAGCATCGAATAAGCCCATACCGCCCAGGTCGCCGCATGCGTATAAACGCCGCCGTTTTCCCTGAGCCCCGGCGCGTATCTCGTAATATAGCCGATTTCGCTTTCCGGAGTGCTGTACTCGGGATATAAAAGCAGCGCGCCGTAATCTCTTAAAAGATATTTCGAAACGGCAGCCATTGCCTTTTTCTTTCTCTCTTCGGTGGTTATATCGGAAATTACCGCCCAAATCTGCGGGTTAAGGAATATTCTGCCCGAAGTGTTTTCACGGCTGCCTATTTTCACGCCGTAGTCGTTGGTAGCCTGTAAGAACCACTCGCCGTCCCACGCGTGCTCGTTGAAGTCGGCTTTGAGCTTTGCGCTCTTTTCCCTAAGCTTGCTTGCAAATTCCTTGTCGCCGACGTGTTCGGCAATTTTATCGAAGCGGGTTATTATCCAGTAAAGGAATTCCGCACCCCAGAAGCTTTCGCCCTTCATTCCGTGTCCGACCGCCGAAAGCCCGTCGTTCCAGTCGTGCGCGCCCATAAGGGGAATTCCGCGCGGCGAGAACATAGAAAAGCTGTATTCTATTGCCTTTTTGCAGTGGTCGTACATATCGCCTTCGCCGCCGTCGAGGAATCCGACTTTTTCGCCGAGAATACTCTCGTCCGCGGTTTCGGCAAGATAGTTAATTAAAGTAAACGGCAGCCATAAGAAGTCGTCCGAGCATTTCGTGCGGGGACCCGCGCCGTTATAGGTCAGCCACCAGTGCAGAACATCGCCCTGATTGAACTGCTTGGAAGCGTGCAAAAGAAGTTGCCTTCTCGTTATATCGGGGTCGGTTTCCAGACCGATATGACTGTCTTGAAGCTGGTCGCGGTAGCCTATGCCGCCCGAAATCTGATAATATGCGGCTTTTGCCCACATTCTGCACGAAAGCGCCTGATACTTGGTCCAGTTTCCGACCATTACGTTGAATGCGTCGTCGGGGGTGTAAACGGTCTCCGCGTTGCAGATGCCGTCCCACTTTTCCTTCGTCTTTTTCAGCGCGTCGGCTGCGGACTTTTCGTTGCAGGACTTAATAAGCTCCTTGTAGTCCTCGCCTTCCTTTTTAGCCATACCCAAACCGAACACAAGCGTCTTGCTTGCGCCCGCCTTGATGCCGACCTTAACCCTAAGCGCGCCGACCGGCTCGCAATATCTTCCGAAGCTTCCCGTAAGCTCTGCATTATCCAGCGCTGCCGCCGTCTTTTCGTCGCGGTACATACCTATAAACTTTTCTTTGTCGCAGTCGAACGAGCTTACCTTTTCCGAACAGCAGAAGAAAGCCGTATAGGGCCAGTCGTCGTTGTTGTATCGGCCCTTACTGTCGGGGAAGCCCCAAAGACACTTATTTATTACTATGGAATTCAACGATTTATCGAAAGCGCAGTCGTAGAAAAGGCGCTGGAACTCGCGATGCGTATCGAAAGCCATTCCACACGCCCACTCGAAGTAGCCCGTAACGTCCAGCTTGCGGTTTTTTCCGCTTAAATCGGTAAGCTTTAAGGTCATAAATTCCATAGGCTTATCGGGCGAAACGAAAATAGTGAATTCCGAACGGACGCCGTTGCTCTCGCGGATGATTACGGTATAACCCAGTCCGTGACGCACCTCGTAGAAGTCTATGCCGTCCTTGATAGGCAACAGACCCGTAGTGTGGGTTTTGCCGTTTTCAAGGTCGCGTATATAAAAGTACTTGCCCCAGTTATCCTTTACTATATCCTGAAAGCTGCGTGTAAGTCTGTTCTGCTCCGCATTGCCGCGAAACGAGTATCCGCCGCCCGTTTGCGTTACGATAAGCGAATAATCACCGTTGGATATTACGTTTATCCAAGGTCTGGGGGTGCAAGGGTCGGTTATAACAAATTGTTTTCCGTCGTCAGTAAAATAACCGTACTTGTTTTCTAACATACAATCTCCGTTTTTCAATATTTTTTCAATAACTTTTTTGTTATATGATTAATTTATGTTATTTTCACACTTTTTTTTTGATTATATCACATAAATTCCGCGTTGGCAATATTATCGCTTATTGAAATTGTTGAAAATTTATTGAAATTGTTGAAAATTTCAACAAATATGTATTTTGATTAAATCTCTGGACAAAAAAATACCGCTGTGATATAATATTGAACCAAAGCTTGAGGTTTTAAAATCTTAGATATATGGTTAAATTAATCGACATTGCAAGGCAACTGGGACTGTCGGTTACGACAGTTTCCTATTCTCTTAACAACGACCCGCGGATTCCCGCGGCAACGAAGCAGCGCGTGCTCGACGCGGCGGAAAAGCTGGGCTACCGCGGCAGAAGCGGCAAGCCGCGCGGAAGCGGATACTTAAAGCAGGTCGTGCTTTGCCTCAACTCGCTAAGGGGCGGCGTTTACACCGAAATTGTCGAGGCTATGAAGGACACCCTCGTACTCAACAATTGCGACCTTATGGTATACATCGGCGCGGACGTGACGCGCATTAAATGGATGGACGGACTGTTCGTACTCAATTCCAAGGTGAGCAACGCGGACGTTATGAAAATAACGTCGCGCAATATTCCCGTAATACTTATGGACAGGGAAACCGAGCTGGACGGCGCAGTCAGCGTAACGCTGGACAACTTCAACGGCTGCAAGGAAGCCACGCAGTGCGCCGTGGACGCGGGCGCAAAAACCTTTGCGTTTATCGGCGGACCTAAGGAATCGTTTGAAAGCGGGTACAGATTCAACGGCTTTAAAAGCGCGCTTGCCGAAAACGGACTCAACGACAAAAACACCCTTGTTCTTCAAACCGACTTTACTTACGACGGCGGTCTTAACGCGTGCCGGTTCGTACTCGAGCATACCAGTCTGCCCGACGCCGTGGTCTGCGCCAATGACGAGACGGCGATGGTAATTATCGCCGTCTCGTCATTGGCGCAGACC
>CATJZR010000087.1 GCA_949745625.1 uncultured Eubacteriales bacterium
GAAAACATTGAACTGTCAGAAATTACAAGTTGCATTTTGCATTTGTTTGATATATAATATTAATAAGGTCTGCGGTGTTCGTGGTATGGAAAATTCGTAATCCACAAAGTAATTTAAGGGAGTGCGCCGTTCGTGAAAATAGGCAAGGTCTGTTTATCGGAAAGCCCGACGTTTCACTTCGCCACACCCACCTGCGAGAAGCGGGTTAATAATTTTTCATATCACGGCACAGGCGGATTTTTTTATTACAAAAAAAGAAGAGCCGGCGCATACCGACTCCTCCCCTTATCTATTATTATGCAGCTTCTCCGCCGCGAGTAATAGCTTGTTAAATTTGTTATAATATATCATAAAATGTTGCTTATGTCAACTTTTTTTAATGCGTTTTACAAATTTATTCTTTATACAAAAATCTATGACAGTTTTCGCACTCGGTAACCTCGCCGTGTGCGATTTTTTCTTTTCCCGCAATAGATAGCTCCATTCCACACTTAGAGCACCTCTCTCCAGCAACGGCGCAAATAATGGGAAATATGCGCTCGCTACGCTTTACCTCGTAGCGCTTCAATACCTCGGGATAGATATTTACGGACAACTTTTTCAGTTCTTCCTTAACCGCGTCCATTTCGTTAATCTTGCTTTTTTTGTATTCCTGATACGCGGTAGCGTACTCGGTGTATTGCTTCTGAACGGAAATGGTTTTCTTTTTTAATGTCTTATATTCCTCGTCCGCTTCCTTTATTGTTTTGGAAAGCGCGTTGATTTCAGTCCTGATAGCCTTCAGCCTGTCCAGCATCTGAGTCGCATTCTTTTTATAGAACGAAATATCAGCGCCCTCTTCGACCAAATCGTCAAGGCTGTCGTAGTCTTTAAGCGTTTCGGCAATGTCCTCGTACTTTTTATTAATCTTCCTCAATTCGGACTCGAGCTCGCGCGCCTTAGCGTCCATAGCTTCAAGCTTTTCCGGCGCCTTCGTCAAAAAGCTTTTGCTCTGGGAATAGTTTTTCCATTCTTCGGAATTGGCTGCGTCGCGCTCTATTTTAAGCAGCTTCGAATCCTCTTCCTGATATTTAAGTAACTGTTCAATCTGCGTCATAATAAACTCCTTTTTTAAAGCAAATTCTTATCGGCAAAGTAAGCCGAAGGAATTGAAAAAGCCGATGATATTTTTTTATATATTTTATTGAAACCGTAGTTCTCTGCCGAATAGTGCGTCAAATGTATTACGCTAATGCCCGCCTCGGTAATAGCGGCTATTTCGTGGTGCTTCATATCCGACGACACGAATGCGTCCGCGCCGTTAGCTTTTGCAAACGCTATGGCGTTGCCGTCGCAACCCGCGCCGCAGAACGAAGCGATTTTAGAAATTATCTTGTCCTTGTCGCCGTAAAACAGCGCCCTTTCCGTGTTAAAACTTTTTCGGACTGCTTTTTCAAGCTCGCCGAAGCTTATCGCGTTAACACCGTAAACCCTGCCGTATCCTCCGCCTGAAACATCTGCAAGAATGTGCGCTTCGCTGCCGCCGAGCCCTTCCATAAGATAATAGTCTATTCCCTGCGGCGCCGCGTCGAAATTGAGGTGCATGGATATTACCGATATACCCGAGCGCAGACAGACGCCTATCGGGTCGTCTGCGGAAATGCGCGTAATTCCGCCGTAAATTGCCGGGTGATGAGTCACGATAAGATTGCAACCTAGCCTTTTTGCCTCGGTAATCGCCGCGTTGGATAAATCGAGTGAAAACAGCACTGCGGAAATATCCTCTTTACAGTCGATAATAATTCCGCTGTTGTCGTACATTTTATATTTTTTACAGAACTCGTCCGAAAGTGCGACTGGCGCAATCGCTTCAAGCTTATTTAAAATTTCTGTCAGCTTCACCTTTTAAAACCACCTCCGTTTCTTCTATCTGCCGCACGAGCGCAAGACGGCTCTCGGCGGACATTTTTTTTGCAAGATAGCTCTTCTTTTTGTCAGTTTCTTCTTTAAGGTATTTATAGAACACGGGGTTTGCAAGGCTGTCCCTGCCGTAAAGCAGTTCATTGCGCGTGTAAACATCGGGCTCGCCGACTCTCCCCTTTATTATAAAGTAGTACTTTTTTCCGTCTGTAAAAACATCGTCGACTTCGAGCTTACAGCCGTTTTTAAGTAAAAATCCGCGCAACGCGTCCGCATTTTTCATAGGCTGGAACACGAACGATTTGGGTATAAACCCCTCGCAGAGTATCTTTATTATTTCTTCACCGCCTATACCCGCAATCATTACGCAATCCGTATCGCGGTCTATACCCTTCAATCCGTCGCAGCAGACTGCGCGGCATCGTCCAGACGATATAAACTTTTCAAGCAGCACTTCGGCTTTTTTTAAGCACTTCGGGCTTATATCGGAAACGACTGCGCGTCTGCAAAGACCGTTTTTCAGCATATATTCCGCAACATAGCCGTGGTCGCACGCAACGTCCGCAAAGCTTTCGCAAGCGCCGAGATACGAACAAAGCAACTGTAATCTGTCCATCAGGTATCGAGGAAATCGCGAAGATGCTTTTAACGTGAAGGGTGCCTGAGCTTTCTTAAAGCCTTTGCCTCAATCTGACGGATACGCTCACGCGTGACGTTAAATTCCCTTCCCACTTCTTCAAGCGTTCTTGGTCTGCCGTCATCGACGCCGTAGCGAAGGCGCAAAACCTTTTCTTCTCTCGGGGTAAGACTGTTCAGCACAACGAGCAGCGTCTCTTTGAGCATGGTAGTCGAAACACGGTCGGAAGGAGTTTCGCTAGACTCGTCCTCGACAAAATCGCCGAGGTGGCTATCCTCCTCTTCGCCGATAGGCGTTTCGAGGGACACAGGGTCCTGCGCTATTTTCTGAATTTCGCGCACCCTCTCCTCGCTTATGTGCATTTCTTCCGCAATTTCGGCGGGCGTCGGCTCTCTGCCGAGCTTTTGCAGCAACACACGAGATACGCGGGTAAGCTTGTTTATAGTTTCAACCATGTGCACTGGAATACGGATAGTTCTTGCTTGGTCGGCAATGGCGCGGGTTATCGCCTGCCTTATCCACCACGTTGCGTAGGTCGAAAATTTAAAGCCCTTCTGATAGTCGAACTTGTCCACCGCTTTCATAAGCCCGAGGTTGCCTTCCTGAATTAAATCGAGAAAAAGCATGCCCCTGCCTACATACCTTTTAGCAATAGAGACAACAAGTCTGAGATTAGCTTCCGACAGCTTTTTCTTCGCCGTTTCGTCGCCGTCCTGTATTCTGCGGGCAAGCTCAATCTCGTCGTCGGTCGAAAGAAGAGGCACTCTGCCTATATCTTTAAGATACATCTTTACGGGGTCGTCAAGACCTATGTCCAAAAGTGCCTGCTCATAAAGCTCTCTGTCGCGCTCGGTTTCATCGATTATCTGAATTCCCGACTCGGCGATGGATTTGTATACGAAATCCATCTGCGTAGGCGTTGTCTCATACTTTTCCATTATATCGCAAAGCGCGTTGGTTGTAATACTTCCCTTCACGCCGTAAGTATCGATAATCTGTTTTAAAATTTCATTCAGCTTCTGTTCGGATAAACTCATTTTCTATCTCCGCTCTTCAATTTTTCCTTTTGTTGGATAAGTTCGTTAATCTCGTTCAATATGCGGCGCGCCGACGCGACCTCGCGTTCTTTTTTCGCTTGCGCACGCAGCGCGTTGATTGTTCTGTCCAAATCATATATTTTCAGTTTTTTAATACAGTCGTAAAAATAATCTTCATTGACCTGTCCGTCGAGCCTGCCGTCGCTGAAATCGAGTATGCGGCAAAGCTCTTCATATTCCGGCGTGTTCTCTTCAAAAAATTCAAACAGCTCTGCGGGCTGCACCCGCTCTTCGAGCAGCTTTTTCGATTTTATATAGTTTGCGATAATCAAATGAACGTCGTCGCAAAACGGTATACCCGAAATATCCTCTTCCGCAAATTTCGCACCGAAAAGATAAGCGGCTATTATAAAGCGCGAAGCCTTGACCGTAACAGAGGAATTGTCCTTTCTTACGGTTTCACTCTTGGGAGCGGCAGGCTCTTTAACGGGCGCCGACTGCAAATCGCGGCTGAGCGATTCGTAGGTTATACCCGTCTTGTCGCGCAGGTTTTTAAGCAACTCCTCCTGCTCCGCCGCACTGTCCGCGGTGCGAACTATTTTTATTGCATCGCTGACGAATTTACGTTTTTCATCGGTGTGCGACATATCGTAGCCCTTTTCGAGCACGGAAAGCTTATAATCGATTAGCGGCATAGCCGAATCGAGACACTGTCTGTACCCCTCTGGCCCGCGTTGCTTTATTACGTCGTCTGGGTCGAGCCCCTCAGGTAGAGGAACAACCCTTACGTTAAGCCCCTCGTCTTTGAGAATTTCAAGCCCGCGCATATTCGCCTTTTGCCCCGCACCGTCGCCGTCGTAGCTTATAAACACATTGTCTGCATAGCGTTTTATCAGCCGCGCCTGCTCCTGCGTGAGAGACGTGCCCATACTGGCAACTACGTTTTTAAAGCCCGCCTGATACAGGGATATGGTGTCCATATACCCTTCGACAATTATTACTTCCTTTATAGTTTGGGTTTTTCTTAACCTTTTTAAAAGATTTATATTGTAAAGGGTTTTGCTTTTATTGAAAAGCACTGTTTCCTTTGTGTTCTTGTACTTTGCAAAATCAGTCTTTTTCAGTACCCTGCCGCCGAAAGCAACAACCTCGTCCATAGCATTGATGACAGGAAAAATCAGTCTTCCGCCCTGAGCGTCCGAAAGCCTGCCGTTGACCTCGTTCACCGTTCCGCTATCAAGAATGTCCTGTTTGGAATATCCCTTAGACAGCAGAAACCTCGGCAGGTCGTTAAAGTTGAGGCTTGCTCCAAGCCCGAAGCTGCGGACCAGATTCGAAGGTATTTGTCTTTTCAAAATATATTCGATATGCTCGTCAGCCTTGCCGGAATTGAGGTTATCAAGGTAAAAATGAGCGCAATCGTTCATAATTTTCAACAGTGTGTCGCGCTTTCTTTTAAGCTCGGCGGTCTTCTGATTGTCGAAGCCTGTCTGCGGCATTTGCAGTCCCGCCCGCTCGGCAAGCAGCTTGACAGCGTCCATAAAATCGATATTTTCCATTTCGCGGACAAATTTAATCACATCGCCCGATTCGCCGCATCCGAAGCAGTGATAGTACTGGTCCGCCTCGTTTATTGCGAACGACGGCGTTTTTTCATGATGAAACGGACAGCACGCCCAATAACTCCCGCCGCGCCTGTCCAGAGTAACGTAGCTGCCCGCAACCTCTATAATATTAAGTTTTTCCTTTAAAGTTATCAAAAACTCTTGCAGTGCAGTCGCCATAAAAATCAGTCGGAAAAATTCCAGCCCTTAGGTACGAATATCGCGTTGAACATATACACGGCGTAGGTATCGGTCATAGACGAAATATAGTCGCAAACGACCTGCTCGCGCGGATAATCTTTAAGCAAAGATACGTATGTTTCGGGCATTTTGTCGCAGTGCTCGATAAAGTAGCGGTACATTTGGGTTAGCATGCGCTCCGCTTTTTCCTCTTCACTCTTTGCCGTGCTGCTGCGGTAAACCCTTTCGAACATAAACGAACGAAGTCTCTCGCTCGCTTTTTCCACCGCCCCGTCCATTCTCACGTCGTTACGGCCGTAAGAATTCTTATATATGGAAGTTATTGCGGTGTTGATACGCTCCTTAGAAGAATTGCCGAGCACATCCACTATTTCCTTCGGAATATCGTTGTAAGAAAGAATATCGGCACGCACCGCATCCTCTATATCGTGATTTATATAGGCTATCCTATCCGCAAGAGAAACGCATTTCCCTTCCAATGTACACGGCTTGCCGCTCTTTTTATGATTCAAAATACCGTCGCGCACTTCAAACGTAAGGTTGAGACCCTTACCGTCCTTTTCAAGCACATCTACAACCCGCAACGACTGTACGTTATGCTCGAACTTGAACGGGCTTAAACTGTTAAGTATCCTTTCGCCGCTATGTCCGAACGGCGTATGTCCCAAATCGTGACCGAGCGCGATAGCCTCGGCAAGGTCCTCGTTCAAAGAAAGCGCACGGGCTATGCTGCGCGAAATCTGCGCCACGTCCAGCGTGTGGGTTAATCGCGTTATGTAATGGTCGCCTTGAGGAGAAAAGAAAACCTGCGTCTTGTTTTTGAGCCGCCTGAAAGCCTTGCAATAGATAAGCCTGTCCTTGTCGCGCTGAAAGTCCGTGCGCATTGCGCAGGGCTCTTCCCCGCGCGCCCTTCCCTTGCTTTTTTCGGAAAAGGTGGCGTACGGAGAAAGAAACGCTTTTTCAATTTGATAAGTTCTTTCCTTTACTAAAAATTCCTTCATCACACAATAGATACGAAAAAAAACTTTTTTTTCCTTTTTTTTAGCGAATATTGTAAAAAGGAGCGTATTTACCGTAGCGCGGTATAATGTGCTCACTCATCTCGCAGGGTGAACAAAACTTATGTAGCGAAACGCAATAAGTACAGTGAGTTATACTTATTCTTGTTTTTTTGCGTTCAATGTGCTATAATGATTGTACGATTAAAAATATTCTTTAATGGAAAACTTTCAAAATGTTAATAGAGAAATCACTTACTTCTTCAAGAATAACTGTACGTAATTATAAAAAATCAGACCTGTCATATCTTACTGCAATGTGGTTTGACGAGGAAAACGGCAAATATATGAGCGACCCTACGGTGGAATATGTGGACAGCGATTTCCAAAAAGCTCTTAGCTGTCTTGAAAACAATCCCGACGGATATTATTTGACGGTTGTTTTAAACGGTTCTGACAAGATAATAGGTTCTGCTTGTATTTTCCCTGACAAGAAAAAGGAAATATTCGATATTGGATATTGTATTCATAAGAACTATTGGGGAAAAAGGTTTGGCTCTGAACTGTTGGCTTTAATCGTTACTTGGATACGCAACAATGGCGGTATTGAAATAACTGCGGAAGTTGCGCAAGATAATATTGCATCGAATAGATTGCTTACAAATAACGGCTTTAAGATAAAAAAGAAATCGCAATTCAAAAAATATAAAATGAATATCAGTTTTAATAGTTACATTTATACTTTTGATTGCACCAATCAAACTTGAATTAAATTTCAATTAACGCACTAAACTTGTATGGTAAAAGGCTCTCTGACATTTCGTCCGAGAGCCTTTTACCATCGCTTGAAAGTTCAACTATTAAAAATTTAGTCTTAAAATTCACTATGGGAAGTGAGCTTTTTGACCGCACCTTTTATTTTCCGAAGCCGCCGCCCACGGAAAGCACTTCGCCCGTTACGTATTCCGCATCGGACAGATACACGCACGCCCTTGCAACCTCTTCGGGATTGCCTATGCGCCCCATTGGAATCTGCGCAACAAGCTGTTCCATTTCGTCGCCCGTCAACTCAGAATTCATCTGCGTATCTATAACGCCGGGCGAAACGCAGTTTACGCGTACCTTGGACGGAGCAAGCTCTTTTGCAAGCGCCTTGGTAAAAGCAATCAGCGCGCCCTTGGAAGCAGAATACGCGACCTCGCAGCTGGCGCCGACCTCTCCCCATATCGAAGACACGTTGATTATGCACCCGCCGCCGTTGCCTATCATTCTGTCGGCAACCGCACGCGAGCATAAAAACGCGCCGTTCATATTCACGGCGAAAATTTTGTTCCAATCCGCAAGAGTGGTGTCCTGAATTACGCGGATAAGTGAAATTCCCGCGTTGTTCACAAGCACGTCAAGTGTGTCGTAAATGGAAAAATATTCCCTGAACATAGACCGCACCTGCGCCTCGTCCGAAACGTCTGCGCGCATAAGCACGGGGCAGTAGCCAAGCATATTGAACTCCTCCTGCGTGGCAAGCGCGCTGCGCTCGTCGTTGCAGTAATTTAAAACCACCTCGCAGCCCTGCTTTAAAAATTCAAGGGCAATTGCCTTGCCTATTCCCTTCGTTCCGCCCGTCACCAGCACGGTTTTCATATTCCTTCCTCTCTACGCATAAAAAATTTTTGCAAAACCTCGCGCGGCGTCAGTCCGTCGGTATCGATGATAAAATCCGCAACGCATTCGTATATCCGCGCTCTCTCTTCGTATAGCTTGGTAAGCCTTTCTTTTTTGTCACCCGCAAGCAACGGTCTCGAAGAGTCGCCTTCAAGTCTATTCAAAAGCGTGTCTATCCTTGCTCTCAGATATACGATTTCACCGCTCTTTTTAAAAAGCCGCACATTCTCTTCCCGCAATACCGCGCCGCCGCCAGTTGAGACCAATGCGTCGTCGCCATAGCTGCAAATTTCGCGTATCACCTCGGTTTCGAGTTCGCGGAAATATTCTTCGCCGTAGTCGGAAAATATTGCATTTATATCGCCGTGGCGGCTTGTAATAAACGCGTCGGTATCGTAAATCTGTTTGTGACAAATACTTTCATACAGGTCTATAACCGTCGTTTTGCCGCTTCCGGGCATACCGATTAAAAAGGTATTCATAGCTTAAAGCTTTCACCCGCAAGAATATAGCTGTTTTTGCCGAAGCCGCAGATTACGCCCTTACATACCTCGGATATTACAGATTTTTTTCTGAACTCTTCCCTTGCGTGCACGTTGGATAAATGCACCTCCACGACAGGCGTGCTGATTGAAGCAATGGCGTCGCGAATTGCATAGCTGTAATGACTGAATGCGCCGGCGTTTAAAATTATGCCGTCGAAGCCTTCCGCGCACTGAATAGCGGTGCAAATATCGCCCTCGTTATTGCTTTGATAAAACTCACAGCTGTCGCCGCTGAAATGCTCGACTATATCATAGTTTATTTCATCAAGCGTTTGGGTTCCGTATACATCCTTTTCACGCAGCCCCGTCATATTAAGATTTACACCGTTTATAAATAACAGTTTCATTTTCTACCCTCCTTAAATAAATCGAAAAGCCGTTTTGCCTCTGCACCGTCCGCAGGCTTATTAAAAAAAATGCACTGCGCGTAATACGCCTGATAAAACAGCATAGCCAGTCCGTTGATTATACGCTTCCCGCAACCCTCGGCAATTCGTAAAAATTCGCTTTTGGCAGGCTCGTAAATCAAGTCGACGGCGACATCGCAAAGCGCGAGAGTATCCTCGCCGAGCGGTGAAATCCCCTCAGTTGCGTGCATACCTATTCCCGTAGCGTTAATCACCGCGTAATAAGGCATTGGTGTTACACGTTCTATTGCCGCAACCGCGGGAAACTCCTCGGAAATTCGTTTTGCCATTTCCACGCGCTTATCGTAAACGAAAACGTGCGCACCCGCATCCGCAAGCTTCTTTGCAACGCTTCTGCCAGCGCCACCCGCACCGAGCAACAGAATATCCCTGCCGCCGACCTTTACGCCGCCGTTGTCGAGCATAAGCATAAAACCCAGCCCGTCGGTATTGTGCCCCGAAGCGTCGCTCCCCCTCACGGTATTGACGGAGCCGAAAGTTCTAGCGTCGCCCTCAACGCTTTTAAGGTACGGAATAATATTCAGCTTATACGGAATAGTGACGTTGAACCCGTCGTATTTACCGAAAAATTTTTCTATACTCTCGTTGAATTCGTTTTCGGGAACGGATACCTTTTCATAGGTCAGACTGTTTCCCGAACTCTTTGCGATAAAGTCGTGAATTTCCGGGCTCAAAGACTTTGAAACATCTTTACCTATAACAGCAAGCCTCATTGATTTACTTCCTTTAAAAGACGAACATATTCATCAAAGCTCAGCTTTAATTCGGTGCTTTCCCCCTCGCTAGTCGGCACTACAAGAGAAATGCTTTCGCCCGTATTTTTCTTGTCCATTTTAGCAAGCCCGGCAGCTTTTTCAATATCAGCGTACACCGGAATTTTAACCGCGCGTTCAATAAGCCGCCTTAACTCGGCGTAATATTTTACATCCCCTATTTTCAACTTTTCCGCAATATGCAGCTCGTAATACATTCCGATAAGCACAAACTCACCGTGCGACTTTCTGCGATAATACAGCTCCGCTGCGTGCCCCGTAGTATGTCCGAGGTTGAGCGTTTTTCGTATACCGTTCACATCGCGCTCGTCCACGGAAACCACGCGGACCTTGTGCCTTATGCAGTCGGGAACGATTGAACCGAGAAAATCGAGACTGAAAATATTAGCCTCTTTTAAAAGCTTCGAGTAAACGACCTTATCGAGCGCGGCATACTTGATAATCTCGCCGAGCCCGCACCTGATTTCACGCGGCGGCAAGGTTTTCAAAAACAAAGGGTCGACTATTACTTCGCTCGGCTGATAAAACGTGCCGACGAGATTTTTTATATTTTTAAAATCGACCGCCGTCTTTCCGCCGACCGAGCTGTCTACCTGCGACAGCAGCGTCGTCGGTATCTGAACTGCGTTAACTCCGCGCATATATAGCGAGGCGGCAAGTCCCGCAATATCGCCGACGACTCCTCCCCCGAACGCAATTACGGTGCAACTGCGATTAAGCTCCGCATCTGCCATTGCTGCGAGAATATCGGAAAGATAGCGAAACGTCTTACTTTTCTCGCCCGCAGGCAAAACATAAAGCCCGCAACCGACGAAATACTCTTTGATAAGTTTTCCGTAAATCGCGTTTACGTTGGTGTCGGTCACTAAGAATTTCTGCCCGCCAAGCAACGGCGCATATTTTACAAACGCTCCATCTCCGCAATGAATGATGCTTTTACACGATGACGTATTCAATAAAATATCCGTCATAGCAGCTCACCGTATCTTTTAATTACCTCAGACATATTATCGCCACCCAGTCGCTCGGACACTGCGTTTGCAATTACTAATGCCGTTACGCTTTCCAGCACGATTTCCGCAGCGCAAACCGCACATACGTCGCTACGCTCCGCCGCTGCAACCGCCTCTCGTTTTGTTACGTAATCAACTGTTTTCAATCCTTTCATGAGCGTCGGTATCGGCTTCATTGCCGCACGTACGACAATTTCCTCGCCGTTAGACATTCCACCCTCTATACCGCCAGCGTTATTTGTATTGCGGTAAAATTTACCGTTATAAAATATTTCGTCGTGGACCTTACTGCCAGCCAATTCCGCAGCGCCGAATCCAATTCCTATTTCCACGCCCTTTATTGCCTGCACCCCCATCAGAGCGCCGCACAGACGAGCATCAAGCTTCGAATCGTTTTGCATACAGCTTCCAAAGCCGCTTTTCAGTCCTTTTACTCGAATTTCTATTACGCCTCCCGCAGTATCGCCATCGGCTTTGAGCTTGTCTATCAGCTTTATTGCCTCTGCCGAGCCGTGAAGCATAAACAAAGGATTATCTTTTGCTGCCGCAAGCTCGCCGAACTTATATTCGTTACCGTCTTTAACGCCGCATACGCTTCTGACGTAGCCGGATACTTCCACGCCGAGAGCTCTAAGATATTGCCTTGCGAAAGTACCGGCAACGACGTTCGTCGCAGTGGAGCGCGCACTCGCGCGTTCAAGTATATTGCGGGCGTCGGTATGTCCGTACTTTTTAAGCCCGGTCAAATCGGCGTGACCAGGGCGAACAGCAGTAAGCTGCTTTCGGGAAGTATCGCACCCCTCGGGCGCCATACATTCGCGCCAGTTTTCATAGTCGGAATTTAACACGCTGAAAGCGAGCGGACTTCCCAGTGTTTTTAAATTGCGCACACCGCTTAAAATTTCCACCCTGTCGCGTTCAATTTTCTGTCTGCCGCCCCTGCCGTATCCGCTTTGACGCAAAGCCAGATATTCATTTATCTCGTCTATATTTATTTCAAGTCCTGCAGGGAATCCTTCCATTATTCCCACAAGCGCTTTACCGTGCGACTCGCCTGCCGTTGTAAGCTTCATACGTTACCTCGATTAAATTTGTATCCCGACTGCGTAACCTCTACCGTAACGGTGCCAAGCTCGTCGGTTCTGTAAAGATTTTCGCCTACGCTGTTAATAACGTCAGACAACACTTTAACCGATGCCGCACCGTTTTCGCCGACGGAAATCACCGCAGCCTCCGGACGGATTACATCGTAAAACGCCGCGCACGCGGAAGCCTCGCCTCCGTGGTTAGCAACCTGTACTATCTTGCACTTTTCAAGTACGGCGGGATAATCGTTCCCCGCCACCCCATAAGAAATCGCAACCGAATTTAGAACTGCCGCCTCTACGTCACTCGTAAATAAAAACGCAGTTTCGCCGTATTCCAACCAAATAACGGCAGAGCTGTTGTTGCGAGCCGATTTTGTAGGGTTTTCATTCAGTTGAGAATACTCGCCTCCTTCAAGTCCGATTACCGAGGGCGAAAGAAAGGTAAAAAAGTAATCGTCTGTTTTCGCGCCAGCGTTATACTGACTGTAAATAATTTCAGCACCGCTTGACTTGGCGCCGTCGTAAAACCTGCGAAAACCGTCGGTTACATACTTGTTTTTGCAATACGGCATATATACGGTATTGATAGTTTTATATTTTATAATTTCGGAAAGACCGCTGCAATGTTCGTTATTTACCGAAGAACAAACGAGATAGTCAATCGTCTCTATGCCTCGTCTATTAAGCTCTTTTATTACTCTCGAATTGTTCGAATACTTGCCGTTGCCGGCATCTATAAGCATATTTTTGCCGTCTGGAAGCTCGACAATTATACAGTCGCCGTAACCGACGTCTATAAAGCTTACACACATTACACCCATTTCGGCACGCTTGCCGGAAACGAGGTAGCATGCAAGATATTTGACGGGAATAAATGCGTTGGTAATAAGTACCGCGGCGGCAATCAACGCGACCGTGCACGACGATATTATTGACCATAGTTTTGCTTTTGAAAGCTTTTTCGCTTTTTTCTTCATCGGTTATACCTATAATTACAGTTAAATTTTAACATAATGAATAAAAAAATACAAGGTATTGCTTGACAAAGTTTTTAATATACATTATAATTTTTTTGTTTTGCGGACGTGGCGAAATTGGCAGACGCGCAGGTTTCAGGTTCCTGTGGGCAACCATGGGGGTTCAAGTCCCTTC
>CATJZR010000088.1 GCA_949745625.1 uncultured Eubacteriales bacterium
CAGAAAAAATAATTTAAAGTGCGATAGGAGAAAATTATGGCAGTCTTGGCACCCGTTTTAGAGAGAAAACTTAATACGGAAGATAATGTTGCAACAGTAGAAAGCAGGAATAATATGACTGCCGAAGAGCGCCATAATTCCCGTATTAAAGTAAATTATGCGCGGCTTATCAATCCCGATGCAACCGTCGGCGACGTGATTCGCAATGAAAATCCCGTTCAGCATCAGTACGCTGAGCCCGTAAGGACGCAAAAGCCTTTTTTGGTTGAAAATGCCCGCGCGGACGCAGAAATTTTCCGTGCCGACAGCAAGATAAACCGCAAGTTGGACATTGCGCAGGCAGAAGAGGAAGAGAACGAGGACCTTCGCCCCACGGCAACTACTATACAGTACAAGTCCGACGTGGTCAGCAAAGTGGTTGTTGACGATAAAATAAGCAATAAGCAGACAAAAATCAGCAAATTCTCGAAGCGAGATAAGATTATAATGGCTGTAGCGCTTGTAGTAATTGCAGCGCTGTTCATACTCGTAATTATCAATTCAGCGGTTTTATCTAATCTCAACAGCGAAATAGATTATTTGCAGAACGATTTGGCGACGGTGCAACAGAGTTACAACGAGGCTGTCGGAAGCAAGGATGCTTATCTTGATAATATCGAAGAAACCGTAAACGAATTTGCAGAAAAAAATGGAATGTCAAAAATAGAGGGAGATTATAACAATTAAAAAAATTAATAAATCGGGTTTTTCAATCACGGTTATACAAAAGAGGTTATTGTCATTGGGTTTGGCAATAGCCTTTATTTTTTGCTTGATTTTCGGAAGGCTCATTTATGTGCAGCTTGTGTGGGGTACCGATTTGAAGTACCGCGCAACCGACCAGTGGAATCGCGAAATTCCGATAATTGCAAGCCGCGGAGCCATTGCCGATACCAACGGTCAAATTCTTGCGGGGAATAAAACCACATATAGCATTTTTGTACGCCCGAATGCCGTCGAAAATGCAGAATATACTGCTACTGTTTTAAGCGGGATTTTTTCGGTGAACCCTCAGACTTTGCTGGAAAAATTGCAGGGCGGTAAGGTTTCGGAGATAACAGTGGCGCGTCAGGTTTCTAAGCAAAGCGTGGAAAAGCTTGTGACTTACGGTTTATCCGGTGTGTATTATTCGCGCGACAATTCACGCGTTTATACTTATAATGACGCACTCTGTCAAGTGCTCGGCTTTACCTCTAACGATGGCTCGGGATTATCTGGTATAGAAAAATATTACGATAATATTTTAAGTGGTATCAACGGCGAAATAAGCTATACCACCGACATAGTTGGCAAAGAAACGGAAAATTCCGTAGTGGTTTACAGCCAGGCAACCGACGGCGACGGTATACAGCTTACGATTGATATAGACATTCAGCTTGCCGCAGAGGAGGCAATGCGCTCGGTTTATCTGTCGAGCGGAGCTAAATCCGTTTCCTGCGTGGTACTCAATCCGCAGAATTTTGACGTGCTTTCAATGGTAAATTATCCGTCGTACGATTTGAACGAAGTTCCGCGCGACGATACAGAAACACTGAACGCACTGTCAAGAAACAGCATTGTATGTGATATTTACGAGCCGGGTTCGACGTTCAAGGTTATTACCGCCGCGGCTGACATCGAGGAATATCTGAAAGGAAATAAAAATGCGTATTCAACGTCGCAGATATTCAACGGGAGCAGAACGAGATCGGTTGACGAAACTAAAATAAAATGCTGGTCTGACCATTCAAACGGCAAACATTCAAATCAAAATCTTGCGGCGGCATTGAATAACAGCTGTAACCCGTGCTTTACCGATATGGCGCTGTCGCTCGGTAAAGAAACTTTTTACGACTATTTGAATAATTTCGGCTTTGGAAATGTTACTGGGCTGGATTTTAACGGCGAGGCGCTTGGCATGCTCGTGCCGCAGTCGCTCGTTCGCGACTGCGACCTTGCACGTATCGGCTTTGGGCAGACGGTTGCCGTTACGGGCTTACAGCTTGCCTGCGCAACCGCGGCGGCGGTAAACGGTGGAAATTATTTTTCGCCGAGACTCTTGAAGTCGATAGTTCTTGCCGACAATAAAAAGGTCGTTAACGAGCCCGTTTTAAAATTTAGACCTATCAGCGAAAACACCTCGTCTATTCTTGCCGAAATGCTTGAAGGCGTCGTTACTGAGGGTAGCGGCAAAAAGGCGTATATCGAAGGCTATCGAGTAGGTGGAAAGACGGGAACGGCGCAAAAATACGAGGACGGGCATATCGCTTCGGGTAAATACATATCGTCGTTTGTCGGTTTTTTCCCTGCGGATAAGCCGCAGTATCTCGCGTTGATAATCGTTGACGAGCCGCAGGGCACCTATTACGGCAGCGCAGTAGCTGCGCCTGTGGCTAAAGAGATATTCGAGGATATAATACGCATTAAAAATATTCAGCCTTATATACGGGAGAAATTATGAAAATCGGTGAGCTTTTGCAGTATATAAAATATAAAGAGCTAATCGGCGGCGGTGACATCGAAATTAAGGGTTTATGTGCCGACAGTCAGAAGGTGAGCGAAGGGGATTTGTTTTTTTGTTATAAGGGCAACGAATTCGACTCGCACGATTTTGCTTCGGAAGCTGTGGCTTGCGGAGCTGTTGCAATCGTCTGCGAAAGAAAGTTAAATTGTTCCGTTCCGCAGATTATAGTGCCTGACGGGCGCAGGGCGATAGCGCCAGCGGCAAGAGCTTTTTTCGGTTACGCAGATAAAAAGTTAAAGCTGGTTGGTATTACTGGGACTAACGGCAAGACCACCACGACGTACATATTAAAAAGTATTTTTGACGAGGCGGGTAAAAAAGCGGGTATAATAGGCACGCTCGGTATAAGTTATGCCGATAAGTTTATTTCGCCCGAGTTAACTACGCCCGACCCGATTTATCTCCATTCAGTGTTTGCGGATATGGTAAATTACGGCGTAGAATATGTATTTATGGAGGTTTCCGCGCACGCAATCCATTTCAACAAAACGGAAGGACTTGAATTTGCAGTCGGCATATTCACTAACTGTACGCAGGACCACCTTGATTTTTTTGGTAATATGCGCGATTATGCAGAATGTAAAAAATCATTTTTCAACGAAAAAATATGCAGCTATGCGGTGGTAAATTCCGATGATGCTGTCGGAATGCAAATAATAAGCTCGCATAAAAACGCGATAAGCTACGGACTGAAAAATCCCGCAGATGTCTTTGCTGTCGACATTCAAGAGAATATAAATGGCACGTCTTTCGTAATAAACCTATTCGACGAGCTGTATGAAATGAATTTGAAACTTGCTGCGCTGCACAACGTCTATAACGCAATGGCTGCCGCTGCGTGCGCAAGGATTTTAGGTGTTGAAACTGCGTTTGTTGCTGACGGGCTTGAAAAGTTGCAAAGTGTAACCGGCAGACTCGAGCTTGTTGCAAAGTTCAACGGGGCCGACATTTTCGTGGATTTTGCGCATACTCCCGATGGGCTTGAAAAATCCTTGCAGGCCCTTAAAAAGCTTTGCGGAGGCAAGCTGTACTGTCTATTCGGTTGTGGCGGAAACAGGGATAGGACCAAACGCCCGATAATGGGTAGAATCGCAGCCGAAAATTCCGATTTCTGTATAGTAACCTCGGATAATCCTCGTTACGAGGACCCTTACGAAATAATATCGGAAATTGAGGCGGGCATCAAGCCTTTAAATAAAAAGTACGTTACCGTAACCGAGCGCGAAACGGCAACTGAGTACGCAATCAACCTGCTTGAAAAGGGCGATATACTGTTGGTTGCAGGTAAGGGCGGGGAATATTATCAGGAAATTATGGGAATAAAACATAGCTATAACGACACATTGGTTATAAAACGGATTATCGGCTAAAAAATGAAAAATTATGTTGTGGGAATTATCGCCGCTTTCGGTGTTTCCTTATTATTTTTACTGATATTGCTGCCGCTTTTAAGGCGATTGAAGGCGGGACAGTATATTCTCGGCTACGTAAAAGAGCACAAGGACAAGGGGGGTACGCCTACTATGGGCGGCCTAGCCTTTATTGCTGCTATCATCGTAGTCGGGCTCTGCATTGCCGGAATTAACGACGGAAAGGCAAACCTCACGTTTGCGATTACGGCGGGCTTTGCCGTGGTCGGATTTCTTGACGATTTTCTTAAAATTTACCGCAAGGAAAACGAGGGGCTAAAACCGTATCAAAAAATAATTTTTCAACTCGCCATCGCTGCGGTAGCCGCGGCCTATTGCTATATAAACGATATAGTACACTTGTATATTCCTTTCGGCGACGGCGCTAAATTTTATATAGGCTGGGGAATTATTCCGCTGGTTTTGTTCGTGTTTCTCGCCTGTGTAAACTGCGTAAATTTAACCGACGGACTGGACGGACTTGCAGGAGGGACAAGCCTATCGTATCTTTTTGCGTTTGGGGTAATGCTTGCAGTCCAGCAGTCTGGTCAGGCTGTACTTTGCTTTACCGCCGTAGGAGCGCTGGCTGCGTTTTTGATTTTTAATACAAACAAGGCGTCGGTGTTTATGGGGGATACCGGGTCGCTTGCGCTCGGCGGGTTTATTTCGTGCTTATCGGTATTTACCGAAAATACGTTGTACGTTCCGTTGCTCGGAATAATGTTTGTAATTTCGGGAATATCCGTAATACTTCAGGTAATATACTATAAACGGACAAGGCGTAGAATATTTCTTATGGCGCCCTTGCATCATCATTTTCAGATGAAAGGGTTTACGGAATGTAAAATAACTTACGCTTACGTTACGATTACGGCATTTATCGGACTGATATGCCTTTTGTTTGTGTGAGGGGACATGTATTTTAGAAATCAGAAATTTATGGTTGCAGGAATGTCAAAATCGGGTGAAAGCAGCGCCCGCTTTTTGCTGAAACACGGTGCCGAGGTCTATGTTTACGACGACGTGGTAAGCGAAGGTATAGCTTCGCTTATGTCTGAGCTTGAGGATTTGGGTGCGCATATAGTCGATGCCGAAGGCTTTATAGATGCGACGCTGATTTGCGATATATTAGTGCTCAGCCCGGGAATACCCATCGATAATCCGCTTCCGATTGCTTTTAAGAAGCAGGGTAAAAGTATTATCGGAGAGGCGGAGCTTGGTGCGACTTATCTCAGGGCAAACGTCGTTGCGGTGACGGGTACCAATGGAAAGACCACCACGGTTTCAATGCTCAATTCCATTCTTTTGAGCGCGGGGCTGAACAGCGTTGCGTGCGGGAATATAGGAACGCCGATAGTCGGTGAAGTCGAAAACCTCGGACTTGACGATTACGCGGTGGCGGAAATTTCTTCCTTCCAGCTTGAAACGCTTTCAAGTCTGCGTCCGCATATAGCGATAGTAACTAACATAACGGAAGACCATTTAAATCGCCATTACAATATGGAAAATTACATATTCTTAAAACGCAAAATTTTAAGAAATCTGCGCGAAAGCGAATACGCGGTTTTAAATTATGATGACGAAGAGGTAAGGAATTTTGCCCAACACACGAAGGCCAAGGTGGTTTTCTTTTCTCTCAATTCCACAATCGACGGCGCATATTACGAAAACGGTGCAATTTACTTTAACGGCGAAAAATATCTAGACGTAAAGGATATGATTGTAAAGGGTGAACACAATGTTTATAACGCGCTTGCGTGTGTTGCGGCGGCGCACATCCTCGGAATAGATAAGGACAAAACTGCCGAAGCGATTTGCTCGTTCAAGGGGATAAAGCACCGCATCGAAGAGATAGCAACCGTTAACGGCATAACTTATATCGACGACAGCAAGGGCACCAACGTTGACGCGACGGTTAAGGCAGTAAGCACGATGCAAAATCCCACCGTAATTCTTTTGGGTGGGCAGGATAAGGGGTACGATTACGTTCCGCTTTTTGCCGAGCTTAAAAACAGCAATGTTATTCATGCCGTGCTCTACGGTGAAAACCGGTTCAAGCTGCTTAACGCTGCGATTAAATCGGGTTTTATCAGCTTTTCGCTATGCTCCGAGTTTGATACCGCCGTGCGTCTATCGGGATTTATCGCCAAATCAGGGCAAAGCGTGCTTTTAAGTCCCGCAAGTTCAAGCTTTGACAGCTTTTCAAATTACGAAGAGCGCGGAGACGCGTTCAGAAACCTTGTGGAAGGTATGAATGAAAGCTTTGAAGAATAAGAAAAAAGCGGGAGACATCCCGCTTTTAATTTGTGTTTTTTTAATGGCGTGCTTCGGATGCGTCATGATTTACTCGGCAAGCTATTACACAGCTGAGGTGCAGTACGGTGATTCACTGTATTTTGTGAAAAAGCAGATAATTGGCGTAGTGCTGGGTACGGCAGCAATGGTTGGGGCATGCTTCCTGCCTTATAAAAAGCTGATAAAATTCAGATATCCTTTACTTGTAATAGCGGTTGTATTGCTTTGTTTGGTTTTCGTTCCGGGAGTAGGTATAACCAATTACGGTGCAACTAGGTGGATAGGTTTTGGCGGGATAACCGTTCAGCCGTCTGAAATAGCGAAATACGCTTATGCGTTGTTTGCTGCGGCGTACTTTGCGAAAAATGCGGAAAAGGTAAAAACAGTAAAAGGAGTTTTGCCCGTTCTTGCAGTTGGCGTCGGAATATGTCTGCTTATTATTATCGAGCCGAATATGTCAATTACGATGTGTGTGGGATTACTCATGCTTTCGCTTGTATTTTTAAGCGGTACTAACTTGAAGCAACTTGCAGTGGTTTTAATACCTTTCGTAATAGCCGTACCCGTATTAATTATACTCGAGCCGTACCGCCTTAAAAGGTTGAGCGCATTTTTAGACCCGTGGGCGTCGCCGAAAGACGAGGGTTATCAGCTTATACAGTCGCTCTACGCGCTCGGTAACGGCGGCTTATTCGGAACCGGTTTGTTTAAATCCACTCAGAAATATAGATTTTTGCCGTTTGCGGAAAGCGATTTCATTCTTGCGATAATGGGCGAGGAAATCGGTTTTATGGGCTTGCTTGTATTCTTTTTATGCTGCGGCTTTATTGTTTACAGAGGACTTAGAATTGCGTGGAAATGTCAGGACCGTTTCGGTTATCTTTTAGCTGCGGGTTTTACCTTAGTTTACGGTATACAGGTAGTTATCAACGCTCTTGTCGTAAGCGGTGCCATTCCGCCGACAGGGCTGCCGTTGCCGCTTATAAGCAGCGGTAATACCTCTCTTATAATTACTATGGCTTCGGTTGGCGTTCTGTATAATGTTTCGCGTCAGTATTAACACTTAAAACGCACTTTTTCCATATAATGAAGTATATTTACTTAGGGCGGCATAGCTGCCGCCCGACGGAGCTTATATGGAAAAATACGTAATTAATGGAGGAAACAAGCTATATGGAAGCGTCAAGGTTCAATCGGCTAAAAATTCGGTGCTTCCTATACTTGCGGCTACGGTACTTGCAGACGGACCGATTAGAATTTTGAATGTCCCGCATATTTCGGACGTTAAGAACATGGTCAAAATTCTCGCTTGTCTCGGCTGTAAAACGGTATACGACGGTGACAATATAATAATTGACAGTACATCTGCCGATTGCTATGAAATACCAAGCGCACTGGCTCGCGAGCTGCGCTCTTCGGTTTTTTTACTCGGCGCCGTCATATCGCGGTTTCATTCCGCAAAAATTGCATATCCCGGGGGTTGCGATATAGGCCTGCGGCCCGTGGATTTACATCTGACGGGGCTTAAACGGTTGGGGGTGCAAATTTCGGAAAAAAGCGGATACATAATATGCAAATGCGACAGATTGCGCGGGAACGAAATAATGCTCGACTGCCCGAGTGTCGGCGCAACAGAAAATATAATGCTTGCGGCGGTAAAGGCTGAGGGAACGACGGTTATCAAAAATGCTGCACGCGAACCCGAAATAGAGGACCTGCAAAATTTTTTGAATAAAATAGGCGCAAAAATTACCGGCGCCGGCAGTGGCACGGTTAGGATTGACGGTGTAAAAAAGCTTTGCGGATGCGAGTATCAGCCGATACCTGACCGCATAGAGGCGGGGACTTTTTTAATTGGGGCAGCTATGTGTGGCGGTGAAATCACCGTGGATGGGGCATATCCCGAAAATATTAGCTCGCTTATACATAAACTTACCGAAAACGGTTGCAAAATCAATATAAACAATGATAAAATAGTATTGGAAAATCATAGAACGCTTGCTTCGGTGAAATCGATTGAAACACGTCCGTATCCTGGATTCCCTACAGACCTTCAAGCACAGTACACGGCGCTTTGCTGCGTGTGCGACGGTCATTCGATAATAACCGAAAACCTGTTCGAAACACGTTTCAAATACGTGCCCGAACTTAGAAAAATGGGCGCGGATGCAACGGTTATTGACCGTAACGCATTCGTTCGAGGGGTCGGGCGGCTTAAAGGCGCAACAGTGGTTGCGTGCGATTTGCGCG
The DNA here is from genome assembly GCA_949745625.1 of uncultured Eubacteriales bacterium. Taxonomy (GTDB): domain Bacteria; phylum Bacillota; class Clostridia; order Christensenellales; family Borkfalkiaceae; genus Coproplasma. The sequence goes on from CATJZR010000088.1 coordinate 8,497, forward strand.
GCGGAGCGGCGTTGGTGCTTGCGGCGCTAGCGGCTGAAGGAAGCAGCGAGGTTCTTGATATTTCACATATAGACAGGGGATACGGTGCGTTCGAGTATAAGCTTAGAATGCTCGGCGCCGATATAGTAAGAGTTACCGTTTGAGAATTTATGAAGTACTTAAGAAAAATGGTTGCGTTGTTAATAGGTATCGCTTTTTTTGCCGCGCTGATTATATGTGTGGGGCGCATTTTTGCAGTTAAAAATATCAACGTAAAAATGATTACTTACGAAGAGGACAGTGCCGAAAGCTATAAGTCGGTGAAGGAGGCTTTAAGCGTATTCAAAGGCGAAAGTATACTGTTTCTGAGCGAAGAGGATATTGTAAAAACGGCGGTAGGCAGTAACTATGTCGTAGCATCGTGTGAGAAAAAGCTTCCCTGTACCGTTAACGTAACCGTAAAAGAACGGCTGGAAATATTTGCCGTTTCGGTCGGCGGACTGTATTCGATGTACGACGGCGACGGCAAGTTTTTAAGAAGTAGCGTAGAAAACGTAAATCTTGACGGTGCGCCAAATGTCGAGCTGACGGGAATTACCGTAGAACAAATTCATTTGGTTGCAACTGTTGCTGCTCAATTTAAAGAAAGTTTCGGCGGGCTAAGGTCCATAGTAAAAAGTATAAATCTCGATTCACGCCCCGATATTGAGGGTTACAGCGATAAATTGACTTTTAATATGCGTTGCGGGCTGGTCATTCAGCTTGACGACTATTTGCAAGATAGCAGCGAAAAGATAGCGGCAACCTATATGAAGTTCTGCTCTTTAAGCGACAGACAGAAGCTTGGAGGCAGGGTCAGGGGGTATCGGATAGGCGGTGAAAACGGACTGATTAACGCCGATTATTCGGCTGTTTGAACTAGATAGAATATTTAAAAAAGCGGTTTTACGAAACCGCTTTTTTATTTGATTTAGTTGACTTTATTATAAGTATATTATATAATTAAGAAAATGCTATTTAAACGGGGGCGGTTGTAAGTTATGCGCAGAAAAAGCGTCGCGGTATTAGATATTCGTTCCTTGGAAATAACCGCCGCAGTCGGTGAAAGGGGCGTAAATAATACGTTCATAATCAAAAGCAAATATTCTTGCACGTATGACGGATATGCCGAGGGGGAGATGGTCGACGAGGAAAGCTTTTTATCTGCGGTCGAAAGCGTTGTTAAAAGCACGATTTCTGCATTCGGCGGCATAAAGACTTTTTACGTAGGCGTACCTGCCGAATTTACCAAAATCGTCCAGTCCGACAAAATTATGAGCTTTCAATCGGCAAAAAAAATAACTTCGGATGACTGCGAATATCTTGCGGGCATGTCGATGCCCGAAGATTCTAAAGATTACAGAACTGTAAGACATAGTTGTATGTACTATGTTTTGTCGGACAAGCGCAAAATGATTGACCCGGTCGGTACGGTCAGTGACAGCCTTCGCGGAAAGTTTTGTTTTTATCAGTGTAGCAGCAAATTTATAAATTCAGTTTCTAATGCATTTAAGAAAATTACTTCGGTTACCGACATCAAGCTGATTCCTTCCGTTTATGCGGAAGCAGTGTATCTTGTTTCCCCCGAACAGCGCGACGAATGTGCCGTTTTGTTCGATTTGGGATATATTTCATCAAGTTATAGTGTAATTCACGGTAACGGCATAGCTTTCAGTGAATCGTTTTCAGTAGGAATAGGGCATCTTGCCGTATATCTTATGACCGAGCTAGATATTCCATTCGACGTTGCCTCTGCATTTTTAAACCAGCTGAATTTGAATGCCAAAGAAACATTGGGCGGGTTTATAGAATGTGTTTATCAAGGGCGCAACTATAAATTTTCAACGATAGTTCTGCGCGACAAGGTGCGCGAAGGACTGGACGGAATTTGCGAAACCATAGAAGAGTGCATACAGAGCTTCAAGGGTAAAAATTTTGAAAATAAGCCGATGTACATTACCGGTGAAAGCGTAAAAATAATAAGAGGTACGGTAGAGCACCTCTCTAACAGATTAGTAAAAAATATAGAAGTAATCGCCCCCGCGGTGCCGTACTACGACAAACCGCAGTTTTCTTCGCTTTTAAGCTTGCTGGATACAGCGCTGACCGATGCGGGGTCGCGGTCGTTTAATATATAGATACATAGGAGAAAATACAATGTTCAACGATTTTTCAAGTAACGGCAATATCTCGGGCAGAGCGAGAATAAAGGTTATAGGCGTGGGCGGCGCGGGAAATAACGCAGTAAATAGAATGCTTGACGCAGGTATCAACTGCGCCGAATATTTTGTTGTGAATACCGACAGTCAGATTTTGGCGCTGTCGCCCTGCGAAAATAAAATACAAATAGGCAGCGCGCTTACCAAAGGACTTGGTGCGGGGGCAGACCCTGATGTCGGCAGAGCTGCTGCGGAAGAGAGTAAAGAGGCTTTAACAAAAGCAATAGAGGGTACCGACCTGCTTTTTATAACCGCTGGTATGGGAGGCGGTACGGGTACGGGCGCAGCCCCCGTAATTGCAAAGATTGCGCGCGATATGAAGATACTTACCGTTGCCGTCGTTACCGAGCCTTTCGGTTTTGAGGGCAAAAAGCGTATGGAAAATACCGCAAAAGGGCTTGAAAATTTAAAGAAATACGTCGATACTCTCATTATTATACCAAATGACAAAATTAAAACCGTCGTTGCAAAGAATACGCCTATGCGAGAAGCGCTGCGCGTAGCGGACGAAATATTGAAGCAGGGTATTAAGGGCATTGCAGAGCTTATCGTTAATCCCTCGCTAATCAATCTCGACTTTGCGGATGTTAAAACTATTTTGAAGGATAAAGGTGTCGCTCATCTCGGCGTGGGGGTTGCGAAGGGTGACAACAGAATTATAGAGGCTGTAAGGGTTGCGGTAAATTGCCCCTTGCTGGAAACCACCATCGAGGGGGCGCGTGGCGTTATCCTCAACGTGGTTGGCGGTGACGACTTGACCTTTGACGAGGTTGCAGACGCTGCAGAGCTTGTGAAGAGTGTGGTTGACGCTTCGGCGAATATTATTTTCGGTGCAAGGATTGACCCCAACGTACGCGACGAGGTTGAGATTACCGTAATTGCAACGGGGTTCCCCGGGTTCGATAATAAACGCGACGATTCGAGTGTAATGCGCGGCTATCAGACGGGAAGAATTTACGACAACGCTTCGTACAATTCGCCTGCTCAGCCCAAGGAAAGGCTTTCCGTTTCCGACCCGTATTACGTAAGACAGCAGGCTCAGCAAGTTCCTGTTCAGCCACAATATCCGCAATACCAGCCGGTACAGCAGCCTGTTCAGCAGGCGCCCGTCCAACAGCAGTATCCGCAGTACGGTCAGTATGACGACGATAGTATCGAGCGTCCTAACGATAAAAACGTGCCTAAATTCGCGCAGATGCTCAGAAATTTAGGGAGAAAGAAAAACGATTAAATAACAAGAAGTCCGTCGCAAGACGGACTTCTTGTTTTACAAATTCAGTTTAACTAACGGAAAACAAATAATGTGCCTTAATTTTTAAGTTCATCATAGTAAGCCGTAAGGATTGCTTCTTTAATTAATTCTCGGGTCTCAGTGTTCAGCGGATGCGCAATATCCTTATATTCGCCATCATTGGTTTTTCTGCTGGGCATTGCAATAAACGCGCCCTCGGTTGCTTCGATAATTTTAATATCGTGAATGACAAAACATTCGTCGATAGTCATCGATGCGACCGCTTTGAGTTTATTGTCCTCCTTGTTAACTAATCTGATTCGTACATCTGAGATTTTCATTGCTCACCTACCAGATAATACTTTCATTGATTATATTGTACAATAAAAGAAAAATAATTTCAATACGTTAAGGCAATTTTTTTAAAATTTTTAGGAAAAAATTTACAATTTCGTGCTAATACGACGTAAAAATTAATAAAATGTAGTATGCACTCTGACGTTATCGACAAATTTGACAGTTTTTACTTAATAGGTATAGGCGGCGTAAGTATGAGCGCGATTGCAAAATATTTGCTGAGTTTGGGTAAACGCGTCGGCGGAAGCGACATTGCCGCAAACGAATATACGGACGAATTAACTTCGTTGGGTGTGGATACCTTTTTCGATAACGGTACCGGCGAAATAGAAAATTATGATTTTGTTGTTTATACCGACGCAATAAATGAAAACGATTTGCGGTTAAAGAGAGCTTTGGAATTGTCGAAACCTGCTATGTCCAGGGGGCCGTTTCTTTACGAGGTTAGCAAAAGCTTCAAGACCGTTATAGGCATTTCAGGCTGTCACGGCAAGACGACGTGTTGTTCGATGCTGGCGCATATCTTTGCTGCGGCGGGAAAAGCTTTTGCTGCCCATATCGGAGGGAAAGACCTTATGTATTCAAATTTTTATTGCAGCGGGTACGACTATTTCATTACTGAAGCTTGCGAATATAAAAAAAATTTCTTATATCTAAAACCCTCCGTTGCGATAATTTTAAACAGCGGAGCCGACCACATCGAATGTTACGGCAGTGAAGAGGCTTTAAAGGCGGCGTATATCGAATTTGCTTCGCGTGCGAGAAGCACGGTTGCGCTGTACGGCGATTTAAGCGGGCTTAATGCAATCAGCTTCGGGTTAGATAAGTCTGCGGATTATTCTGCCGTAAACGTAAGGTCGCAAGGAGGTATAACTTCGTTTACTGTCTGCGAAAAAGGCGAAAGGCACGAAGGATTTAATCTGAAAGTTTACGGCGAACATAATATTTTAAACGCACTTGCCGCTACGGCCGCCGCGCGCGCGGAGGGAATATCATTCGATTGTATAAAGGCGGGATTGAGTTCCTTTACGGGTGTTGAGCGTCGCTTTGAAAAACTTGACGAAATATGTGGAGTTAAGTACTATGCGGATTACGCTCACCATCCCGATGAATTACGCGCTTCCTTGAAAACCGTGCGGAAGATTAACGGCGGCAGACTGTTCGTGGTTTTTCAGCCGCATACGTATTCGCGTACAAAACTATTGTTTAAGCAGTTTGTAGGGGCTCTGTCGTCTTTGGAAAATTTATTGATTTACAAAACTTTTGCCGCGCGTGAATATTTCGACGATGCGGGTAGCGCACTGACCTTGTCGCAGAGTATAAAGAGGTCTAGATACGGAGATTGCGAAGAGGATATAAGTGAATTTATTTCTTCGGCGGAAATGGGTGATACCGTGCTGTTCCTCGGTGCGGGCGATATATATTATATTGCAAAGCGGTTGTGTGAGACAGCTCTGCACAACAAAAAACAGGTCTGAATATAATTTCGGCGTATCCTTGCGGGTGCGCCTTTTTTATGTAGATACAATAATATAAATTTTTCGTAAAATCGTCGTCATTTTGTTGTTATTTTTTTTGTGGAATGTTATAATAAATTTGTATTTTTATAATGTATGGATTTGTGCGGAGAAATAGCGTGAACAGAAAAAAGAAGAATAAGAAGGAACTGAATAATAACGATAAAACAACGTATGTATTTACAAAAGAGACGTTGGGTATGACTTTGTTGCTTTTCAGCGTACTTGTTCTTTTGATGTTGTTTACTGGTAGCAGTGTTTTTGCGGGACTCGGTAAGGCTGTTTGTACGTTTATGTACGGTGCTTTTGGATACGGTTCTATTATTATTGCCGCAATCGTCGCCTATGCGGGGCAGTGGTTGATTTTTGGAAAAAGGATAAAAATATCGTTTAAATCCGCACTTTTAATTTCGCTTACTGTCTTTTCCGCATTTTTGCTTTTCCATGCGGCTACAAGCAGGAATATTTCTATCGACAGTTACGGTGGATACGTTTCAGACTGTTATAAAAGCGCGCTTAACGGTTTTTCGGGATATACCTTCGGTGGCGCGGTTTCAGCCTTGATTGTTTACCCCGTCGCAAAGCTTGCCACGTTTGTAGGTGCATATATAATTTTCTCGCTACTCGTTATCGTAAGCGGATATTTTCTTGTTAACAATTTTAGGAAGCGACGGAAAAAAATCAGCGGGTATTCCAATGCGATTAGCAACAATGAAATTCGCCGTTCGGAAGATTACGAAGAGAAACAGATTATTCCCGCCGTAAAAGAGGAGGCTGCGGTAAGACCTGCTCCCCCCGTAATCACTACGCAGGTGCGCGAAGCGCCGCGCAATCAGGTCGCCGAGGATAACAACCCTTATTCGCAGAAAAACCTCGGAAGAAAAATTTTGTTTGCAAAAGGCGAATTTGACGCCGAGAGTTATAAAAGAAATATGATATTCAACGAGAATTCGTATTTTAATCACCCTGTAACCAACGATAAAGATTATTTGAGCAATTTTTATAGCGGCAAAAGAAGCACTGTGCCGGAAAAATCTTACGGTACCAGCTATCAGGAGGACGTGCTAAATCAGCCCGTTGCCGCAGCGCCTTCGCATTATGTTTACGGAGATAAACCCGTCGATAAGCTAAACGATTACGAACAGGTTTCAAGCGGAACTTTTCCTGTACAGAATGAAAGTGTTGCCGCACCGATATATCCGGAATCCGTGGAGGCAAAGGAAGAGCCCGTAATTCACGAGCCGATTGTAAATAATGTACGAAAAGAAGAGCCTGTAATTAATGAACCTGTTAAAAATTTCCGCAAGGAAGAACCGGTAACAGAAGAACCTGTCGAAGAAATACTTAACCGCTCTGTCGAGCCCGAAGAAGAGGACTCTGGCAATAGCAACCCTATGTCTATGTACAATCTTTTCGGCGCGTCATCACGTACCGAGAATAGGGTTGAGCCGGATATTTCTCGTCTCACTTCAAGGCGGCAGGAATTGAGTAATGCAAATCTGTTCGATGATAACGAAGATGACGACGATTTTTCCGATTTCAATCAGGAAGTTGCCGAGCCGAGAGCTTCAAGCCGAATTCCTGCCGAGTCGCGTTCAATGCGTGAAGTCGCTCCTGCACGACCCGTACAGGAGTCAGTGCAGGAAGAAAAGCCCCGCCATGTATGGAAAAAATATATAAGGCCGGGACTTGACCTGCTTGATGACTATCCCGAGCACAGCAACGTAAACACGGGCGAAATAGAGGATAATAAGAGAACGATAACCGAAACGCTTTTGAAATTCAAAATCGAAAGCGAGGTTTCGAATGTAATTATTGGACCTGCGGTTACTCGTTACGACGTCGTTATCGAGGATAAAACGAAAATTACCCAGTCGCTCAAATATAAAGAAGCAATTGCAATGGCTCTTATGAAAGACAATGTCACGGCGTATCTCAATTTTTCGAAGGGTGCGCTATCGATAGAAGTGCCGAACAACGTAAGAACTATAGTAGGCTTGAAAAGCATGCTTGCAAGTCCGAGGTTTATAAACTGCAAGCCCAATTCGGTTACGTTTGCACTCGGTAAAAACGTCGAGGGTGAGGCTGTCTGTTCCGATATAACTAAAATGCCTCACTTGCTTATTGCGGGTACGACGGGCAGCGGTAAAAGTATTTGTCTTAGTGCGCTGATTATAAGTTTATTATTCAAGTACGGACCCGAAGAGTTGAGGTTTATTCTCGTAGACCCCAAGCAGGTTGAGTTTATTTCCTACGATAAGCTGCCCCATCTTATGATTAATGAAATAATCTATGAGGTGGACAAGGCTATAAAAGCGTTGAACTGGGCGATTAAAGAGATGGAACGCAGATACTCTCTTTTCAAGGAAATGACCGAGAAGGGAATTGCTACGAAGAACCTTGACGAATATAATGCGCATCTGCCGGCAGGTGAGGAAAGACTGCCTAAAATAGTTATAATACTCGACGAGTTCGGTGATTTGATGCTTCAAGCGAAAAAAGATATAGAGGGCAGGATAATCAAGCTCGTACAGAAAGCGCGCGCTTGCGGTATTCATTTAATTCTTGCAACCCAGCGTCCTTCGGTCGACTGCATTACCGGTCTTATTAAATCTAACCTGCCTACGAGAATAGGCTTCAAGGTTAACTCATTTGACGATGCACGTACTATTTTCGACATCGGCGGCGCGGAAAAGCTGCTTGGAAAAGGCGATATGTATTTCCGTTCGGCGGAAAGCCCCGATTTGGCGCGTATACAGGGCTGCTTTATAGACACGCACGAGGTTCAGCGTGTAACCGATTTCGTCAAAGCACATAACGAAACCTATTTCGACCAGTCTGTTTCCGACTTTATAAATACCGTAGAAGCGGAAGAGCAGCCTAATTCTATGATGGGCGATGATGGCTCGGGAGAGGGCGGCGATATAAAAATCGACGATACCTATATAAAGGCTTTGCACTATTGCGTAGTTTCTAATCAGGCGTCGGTTTCAATGATTCAGCGCAGGTTTCCCGTCGGATACATCAAGGCTTGCAAAATTATCGACTGGATGGAAAATATGAATTACGTTACGCAGTCGGAGGGTTCGAAGCCGAGGAAAGTATTACTTTCCAAAGAAGAGTTCCAAAATACCTACGGAGAAGTGGATGATTGATTTTTCACAAAAGAAATTCGGAATAATTTCGCTCGGTTGCGATAAAAACCGTGTTGATTCCGAAAAACTTTTGTCAATAATAAAAGCAAGGGGCGGCGAAATTACGTCCGATGCGGAGCAAGCCGAAATTCTTATAGTAAATACCTGCGCGTTTTTAAACGAATCACGCAAGGAAGCGATTTTTACCGCAATAGATTGTGCGGGCTATCGTAACGGAAAGCTTGAAAAATTGGTCGTGACGGGCTGTCTGCCCCAAAAATATATTTCCGAAATTTATACTTCGCTTACAGAGGCGGACGTTTTTCTCGGGACATACGATTATGATAAGTTTTTTGAGGCTCTTGAAAAATCATATAGCGGCGAACGTGTCAATTACGTCGGATCTGGCATTGCGGAATATTGCACAGGACGCGTTCTAACGACTCCGCAACATTACGCTTATCTTAAAATTGCTGACGGCTGCAACAATCACTGCACGTATTGCCTGATACCAAAAATACGCGGTAATTATGAAAGTTACGGAATGGAAAAGCTTGTTGCCGAGGCGAAAAATCTCGGCGAAGTGTCGGAGCTTATTCTCGTTGCGCAGGACGTAACGAGGTACGGTACCGATTTGTACGGAAGAAAAGCTTTGACGGAGTTAATGGGCAGACTTTCCGGGCTTGACAATATAAAAAGCATAAGACTGCTTTACTGTTATCCCGAATTGATTGACGACTGCTTGATTACGGCTATAAGGGACAATGAAAAGATTATAAAATATCTTGATATTCCACTTCAGCATAGTGAGGATAGAATACTTAAATTAATGAACAGAAAGGGCAGTCGCAGAAGCTATCTTGAGCTTATAGCGAAACTGAGAAAAAGTATACCTGATATTGCGCTTCGTTCGACTTTTATAACAGGGTTTCCTTCCGAAACAGAGGAAGAGGTTGAGGCGCTTTGCGGATTTTTACGGCAGGCAAAATTCGAGAATTGCGGTTTTTTCTGTTATTCGAAAGAGCCCGACACGGCGGCATATAAACTAAAAAATCATGTTACAGACGCGGTAAAAAAGCGCAGGGCAAAAAAACTTTACGGCGTTCAGCACGAAATTTCTGCGGCTAAACTGAGCGCTTACATAGGTAAAAAGCTACGCGTTTTATGTGACGGAATAAATTACGAAAAAAATTGTTTTGAAGGCAGAGCGTATTTCAGCGCGCCCGATATCGACGGAAAAGTATATTTTAATGCGCCAAGCGCTATTCAGGGAGAATATTACGACGTTATTATTACCGATAACGACAGTTGCGATTTAACCGGAAAAACGGAGGACTATTATGGTTGATAATGAAGAAGTACAGCAGGATAGTAAGGATACTAAAACCGTAATCTGGAATTTACCCAACATTTTGACGTTCAGCAGAATGTTGTTTATTCCGATTTTCGTAGCGCTGTTCTATATAAATTTCCCGGGGCATTTTCTCGTGTGCTGGGGTCTGTTTGCCGTTGCTTGCATAACTGATTTGTTTGACGGAGCTATTGCTCGCAAGCGTAATCTCGTAACGAATCTCGGTAAATTCCTCGACCCTATTGCGGATAAAGTACTCGTTTTGACTGCGTTTATTTTATTTTTGACTATGCCGGAGATTTTCTGCGCAAACCTTGGCAACTGGGCAATGTTGCTTGCCGTTTGCGGTGTTGTGATAATTGTTGCACGCGAAATGATAGTAAGCGGTTTCAGAATGGTGGCGGCAAGCTCGGGCGAGGTTATTGCCGCAGATAAAATAGGAAAGTATAAGACGTTTGCGCAGGACCTCAGCGTGGGTATTTTACTTTTTGCGGAGGGCTGGCGTCAGTTTGACGACAGTACGTTTGCAATGGTTGTAAACATAATAGGTGTTTCGTTTTTTATTCTGTCTGTTATTTTAACCGTAATTTCGGGCGTCAATTATATTGCTAAAAATATCCACGTTTTAAAGAAATGAGTGCAGAAAAAGTGTCCTCTTTCAGGACTAAAAAGAATTGCCTTTTGGTGTTCAGAAACAAAAAAATCAATGTGTTCGACGGTGCGGAAGGCGTAATTTCGGCTTTTTCGGGGATAGGTTATTATTTCGATAAAATATCGTATATAGCCTACGACCGTGCTGAGGAAATTGTTAATGCCTTACGGGATGGAAAAACGAATTACGAGAATTTGTATATTTTCTGTCCGTTCACTATGGATAATACGTTAAAAGCGTTTTTAACGGCGCTGTATTCGTCTGAATTTGACGGAAAGGGTATTATGAGTTCGGGTACTGACCACGTATTTATGCTATATTCCGATAAAGATAACGAGCTGCAATACGAAGATATAAAGTCCGTGCTGGACACCAAATACGGTCGCAAATACGAAAAATCATATATAAAAATTTATGGCGTTTCGGTTTCTCGTTTAAATTCCGTAATTTATCAGGCAAAGCAGAAATGTGCGGATGTTGATTTCAGCATCAGCGAAAGCTACGGCGATTATCGTATAGAAATTACTTATCCTAACAGTATTTCCAAAGAGGTTTTCGACAGCGTTATAAGAACGGTTGTCGGTGGCTTAAATGAAAATATTTACGCTATGGACGATGTTTCTCTCGCGGAAAGACTGTTTCAGCTTTTAAAGCTCCGCCGTGCGAAAATAAGCGTTGCCGAGTCGTTTACAGGCGGTGGTATTGGCAAAAAACTGGTCGAAATTCCGGGAATCAGCGAGGTATATTTAGAAGGGTTGAATACCTATTCCGACGAATCTAAAATAAAGCGACTGGGTGTAAAGCAGTTTACGCTGGACCGCTACGGCGCGGTTTCTGAGCAGACGGCTTACGAAATGGCGGAGGGATTACGCAGGGAAAACGGCAGTGACGTATGTATTGCCACGACCGGCTTGGCGGGCCCCGCCTCGGATGGAAGTCAAAAGCCTGTCGGACTCATTTATATTGCGGTTGCTGTGGGAGAGGATTTTTCTGTATTCGAATACAACCTCGGCGGTAGCCGAGAACACATAACGAATACGGCGATAAATCTTGCGCTGTTCCACACCTACAAATTGTTAAAATAATTCAGGAGTTTAATATGAACGAAGAAAAACTTAAAGCACTAAATTCAACCATTGCTATGATTGAAAAGCAATACGGCCGCGGCGCAATAATGAAGCTGGGGGATTACAAGGTCAATACCGACCTTGAATTTATTCCTACGGGCTGTCTGTCTCTTGACCTCGCGCTCGGTGTCGGTGGCGTACCCCGCGGAAGAATACTTGAAATATACGGGCCCGAATCCTCGGGTAAAACGACGGTTGCGCTTCACATTATCGCCGAAACCCAGAAGGCGGGTGGCGTGGCTGCGTTTATCGATGCGGAGCACGCGCTCGATGCGCAGTACGCTCATGCACTTGGCGTAAATACCGACGACCTTTATCTTTCTCAACCGGATACTGGCGAACAGGCGCTCGACATCTGCGAATCGCTCGTGCGTTCCAGTGCGATTGACGTAATCGTTGTGGACTCGGTTGCAGCGCTTACCCCTAAGGCTGAAATCGAGGGAGATATGGGCGATACTCACGTAGGTTTGCTTGCAAGACTTATGTCGCAGGCGCTCAGAAAGCTTACAGCTATAACCAACAAGTCGAAAACCTGCGTAATATTTATAAATCAACTTCGTGAAAAGGTTGGCGTAATGTTCGGCAATCCAGAAACGACTCCCGGCGGTAAAGCTTTGAAATATTTTGCAACAGTCAGGCTTGATATAAGAAAAGCAGATGCGCTCAAAAGCGAGGGTGATATAGTCGGTAACAGGGCAAAATGTAAGGTCGTTAAAAACAAGGTTGCGCCGCCTTTTAAGGTCGCCGAATTCGATATTATTTACGGTGAAGGAATATCTCAGGAGGGCTGCCTGATAGATTTAGGTGTAGAATACGGTATACTTACAAAGAGCGGAGCTTTCTATTATTACAATGACGACAAGGTTGCGCAAGGTCGCGAGAAAATGCGCGAGTATCTGAAAAATAATCCTCAGGTCAAGGCAGAGCTTGACGCAAAAATCAGGGAGGCGCATAAGGCGTCGCAACAAAAGCAGGTATAAATGCAACACGGTTTTGTAAAGGTCTGTGCCGCGACCGTACAGGTTAAGGTGGCAGACGTACAATTCAATATTCGGCGCATAATCGAGGCAATCGGCGAAAGTTATAAAAAGGGCAGTAGCGTTACGGTTTTTCACGAGCTTTGTATAAGCGGATATACTTGCGGCGACCTCTTTAATCAGCGTATGCTTCAGGAATCCGTAGAAAAGGCGGTAATTGAAGTGGCTGAAGCAACAGCGGGCATGCACGCGCTCATTTTTGTCGGGGCGCCTCTCGTGTGCGGAGGGAAGCTGTATAATTGTGCGGTTGCAATTTCGGACGGTGAAGTTTTGGGTGTAATTCCTAAGACGTTTTTACCTAATTACGGCGAGTTTTACGAACAACGAAATTTTTCGTGCGCACCCAAAGAGAACGGCGTAATTTCCGTTCTCGGTCGTAACATACCTTTCGGCACGAATTTGATTTTTAAATGTATCGACAATGCCGATTTAATGGTTTCCGCAGAGATATGCGAGGACCTGTGGGCACCGAAATCGCCGTCTGTATCGCACGCTCTGGCGGGAGCAACCGTTATCGTAAACTTGTCGTGCAGTAATGAAATCGACGGTAAGGCAGAGTACAGAAAAGAATTAGTAAAAATGCAGTCTGCGAAGCTCATTTGCGGATACGTCTATTCAGACGCTGGTGACGGCGAAAGCACTACCGACGCCGTATTTGCAGGGCATAATATAATCAGTGAAAATGGAACGGTTCTTGCACAAAGCAAGCTGTTTGAAAATGATTTGTTGTACTCGGAAATTGACGTTCAATGTGTTGCGGACGAGCGAAAAAGGACTGCTTCAAGCTTTTTTGCCGAGAGTGAGGGTGGTTATAAAATTATACCTTTTAAGTCGAATCCGACAAATGGAGAGCTTACACGCACTTTCCCAATGACGCCATTCGTTCCGAGCGGAAGCAACATTCGTGAACGAATGGATGTAATCATTTCCATGCAGGCAAAAGGACTTGAAAAGCGACTTAAACATACAGGCGCAAAAACTGCCGTTATAGGCGTTTCGGGCGGCTTGGACAGTGCGCTTGCGTTACTCGTTACGTGCAGGGCTTTTCAATTTTTAAATATGGATTTAAAGCATGTCATAGCCGTAACCATGCCGTGCTTCGGTTCAACGGAAAAAACGAAAAGTAATTCCGTAAAGCTGATGGAAGCGCTTGGTGTTACTAGCAGGATTATCTCCATTGAAGAGAGCGTAAAGCGTCATTTTGCTGATATCGGACATAACGAAAACGATTATGATATTACCTTTGAAAACGCGCAGGCGCGCATAAGAACGCTTGTTTTAATGGATTTAGCCAACGAATACGACGGTTTGGTAATCGGTACGGGTGATTTAAGCGAGCTGGCTTTGGGTTGGGCGACCTATAACGGTGATCACATGTCGATGTATTCGGTTAACTGTTCGGTGCCTAAAACGCTTGTAAAGCGACTTGTAAAGCATGAGGCTGAGCGCTTGGGAGGGAAGGCGCAAAGGGTTCTTGAAAGTATATTAAGTACTGAAATAAGTCCCGAGCTGTTGCCCACTTCAGAAGGTAAACAAATGCAGAAAACCGAAGATATTATCGGTCCTTATGTCCTGCATGATTTCTTTTTGTTTTACGCCTTGCGTTTCGGGTTCAGACCGTCGAAAATTGCGTTTATTGCCGAATATACATTTAAGAGCGAATATGACGCGGCAACCATAAATAAGTGGCTTAAACTATTTTATAAACGGTTTTTTTCTCAGCAATATAAGCGTTCGTGTATTCCCGACGGCATAAAGGTTGGGTCGGTATCGCTTTCACCTCGCGGCGATTGGCGAATGCCGTCAGATGCAATAGCGGCTTTGTGGACGGAGGATATAAATTAAAGCGGTAGTGAGACCGCTTTTTTTATATTGTCCTAAACAATTTAATTTATTAAATTGACTTTTGCCGTAAATAGGTGTAAAATTGTAATAAGATATAAACATGTCCGTAAGGATTTCGTATATATTCAAATTAAATAATCAGGAGGCTTTATGACTACCAACACATTAAGCAGCCTGTTTCTTGCAAGCAACGTAAGCATTGGTTTGGCTGTAGGGCTTATAATCGGTGCGTTTGTCGTTGCGCTTGGTATTGGTACGTTTGTCAGCATTTTAGTTTATAAAAAACTGATGAACAAAAGATTAGGTGATGTTCAGTCAAGAACAAAAAAAATGATCGAAGACGCAACGCAGGAATGCAGTGCGTTGAAAAGCAAAGCAATATTTGAGGTAAAGGAACAGGAATTACAGCTTAGAAACGATTTTGAAAGAGAAAGCAAGGAGAAGAAGTTTGAATTGCAGAAGCGCGAACAAAGACTTTTGCAAAGAGAAGATTTGCTGGATAAGAAGGAAGACGCACTCAATAAAAAGAACGACTCGCTTGACCAGCAAAAGAAGGACCTTGCAAACAAAGAGCAGGAAATTAAGATTACTCAAGACAAAATCAATCACCAGCACGAGCTTATGATAAGCGAACTTGAAAAAGTTGCTCAACTCACCAAAGAGGAAGCTAAGCAGGTGCTATCAAACGAGATACTCGAGGAAACGCGTCACGACGTCGCTATTCAGGTAAGGAATATTGAACAGACGGCAAAGGATGAAGCAATGCTCGAAGCTAAGAAAATTATTTCTTTGGCTGTTCAGCGTTGCGCTGCAGACCATTCTTCGGAAATTACTGTTTCAGTAGTTCAGTTGCCAAGCGACGATATGAAAGCGAGACTTATCGGACGCGAAGGCAGAAATATTCGTGCAATCGAAAACTCTACAGGTATCGAGCTTATTATAGACGATACGCCCGAAGTCGTTATTCTTTCGGGCTTCGACCCAGTAAGAAGAGAAATAGCAAGGCTTTCACTTGAAAAACTTATCACCGACGGCAGAATTCATCCCGCAAGGATAGAGGAAACCGTTGAAAAGGTAAGAAAGGAAATGGACGCAGAAATCAAGGCGGCTGGTGAAAGTGCAATGTTTGAAGTCGGAATTTTCGGACTTCATCCGGAAATCATTAAATTACTTAGACGATTGAAATACAGGACAAGCTACGGTCAGAACGTATATAAACATTCTATCGAGGTTGCGCAGCTTGCGGGGCTTATGGCTTCCGAGCTTGGACTTGACGTTAATCTTGCTAAGCGTGCAGGACTTCTTCACGATATAGGCAAGGCTGTCGACCACGAGCAGGAGGGAACGCACGTTCAACTCGGTGCTGACCTTGCAAAGAAATACCGCGAGGGTGCGAAGGTAATAAACGCGATAGCTTCTCATCACGGTGATTGCGAGCCTACCACCATAGAAGCCGTGCTTGTTGCGGCTGCAGACGCAATATCGGGAGCAAGACCTGGCGCCAGAAGAGAAACGGGAACGAACTACGTTAAGCGTCTTGAAAAGCTTGAACAGCTTGCGGGCGATTTCCGCGGCGTTGATAAGTGTTACGCAATTCAGGCGGGAAGAGAGGTACGCGTAATAGTCAAGCCAGAACAGGTAGACGATGCGCAGACGTTGTTCCTTGCAAAGGATATTGCCAAAAAGATTGAGAAAGAGTTGGAATATCCCGGACAGATTAAGGTTAACGTAATCAGAGAATTCCGTGCAAGTGAATATGCTAAATAATTAATATAAGTAAACAAAGGCAAGGAGTATCATTTTCCTTGCCTTTTAATTTAGTTTTGTTATAATAGTTGTATTAAATAAAATTTAGCGAGAGTAGGAGTCAGCATGAAAGTGGTTACTTTATGCGGCAGTATGAAATTTGCAAAACAAATGCAAGAAATTGCGATGGAACTTGAAATTAAATGCGGGCATTGTGTTCTTACACCGGTTGGAGACAAAATTGGTCAACTAAGCAAAATAGAAATAGAAAAATTAGCGCAGGCACATTTCAAGAAAATTGAAATGTGCGATGCCGTTTATATTGTAAATATAGGCGGATATATCGGCGAGTCTGTTTCAAAAGAATTGCACTATGCAAAAGAGCATAACAAGGAAATTATTTATCACGAGAATTGATGTAAAGGAGATAGAAATTTCAATTTATTTTACAAACTAAAAAAATGACCCGCTAATTTTGTTGTAATTTAGCGGGCTATTTTGTTATTTTTAATAAGTAAGTCTATGTTTATTTACTGAATGAATAAAAGCATAATGCGAAAATAGGTATATTCAAAGCGACGAGTATAGGAATTATAATTTTGCTTAGGATGTCGCTTACGGCAGCAAAGTTGACTTTAAGCAGCAGCGAAACAAGAAAAATTATAGCTATTGCAATTATCGTTACGATAATACAAGCCGTCAGATAAACGGAGGTGGAGGGTCGCCGCATAATCTTGCCTATATCGGTATAGTACAAAATAGCAAATATTGCCAGCTGCGTCAAGGCAAGCGCAAATATTACGAACGGATAAGCAAGACTGATTTTTAGCTCGTTTTTAAACAATAAGCACAGTGCAAATTCAAACAACATTACTACACCGATAATAAAGGAGCATTTAAGCAACGTACCGCCGAGGTTGTAACTTTTCCTGCGGCTGTTAACAACGTATTCCGTAGAATTGACTTTAAGTCCGTCCATTTCGGCTTTTGTCGCCAAATCGTTCGGCTTTGCTTCGGGCTGATATGCGTTAACGTTTATTTCCTGCAAGGGTGCGGGGTTCTTTACCGTTTTATCAAATAGGTTATTTATCAGGTTTCTGTAATCTCTTTCGGTTTCGGGCTTGTTGTTGTATATAAGCTTTTCCGTGTCGATTTTATCTGCGACAGGCATTACTTCAACTTCTTTTTTTGGTTGCGGCGTCGGCTCGGAAATCAGTCGTAAATAGTTTTCATGGACGATTTTACGCTCTGCCTCGCTCATTTGCGGAGCCTGAGGTTCAGGCTTATAAACCTGCTCGGTTTCTTTCTTTTCTGTTTCTTTTAACGGTGTTTCTTCTTCCTTAACGACAGGAACGCGGCTGGTAGATTTTTTAAGAATTTTGAAATCGACGGGAGTGGGGGCGGGTTGAGAAAAATCGAACGAGCGGTCGGATATTAGGTTATCGATTACCGTTCTCGAATATTCCCATTCGGCTTGATTCTTTTCTGTGATTTCTCTGCCGCTGTCGGTGAGAGTGTAATACTTCCTTCTGCCGCCTAACGAAACCTCGTCGGTTTTCCAGTATGCGTTTATGTATCCCTGCGTTTCAAGACGCTTTAACGCGCTGTAAAGCGTAGGTTGCTTTAACGAATATTGACCGTGGCTCTTTTTTTCGATTTCTTCGATAATTTCGTAGCCGTATTTGTCGCGCTCGTAAAGCGTACGCAGAATAATAGTGTTGATGTGCCCGCGGATAAGGTCAGCGCTTATTGCGCTTTTTGCCTCGTCGTCGGGTGCAGGTGTTTCAAGACCGTTATCGTCAAATTCTCTGCCGTCCATATTTATCCTCCGTAGATTTACGTTATTATATCATAAAATGCTACTTGTGTCAATATTTTGCAGTAAATAATAAGTACTATGCCACACATAAACAACAATTTTAGAAAATATATTAGACTTTTTTTGTTAAAAGTGTTATATTTATATTATCTAAAACCGAGGTGCTTAATGTACAGACATATAGACGGGTATCATTTGAAATATACGGATGTGGACGCGTTCGACAATTTAAAGCTGTCGGCGTTGCTTTCTTTTTTGGAGGAGTCGGCGTGTTTGTCTGCGGACGAGCTCGGCTTCGGTTACGACAAACTTGCTACTGCGCATAAAGGCTTTATAGTGGTAAACTGGTATATTGAATTATACAGGAATATCAGGCTTGGCGACGTTCTGACCTTACATACCTGGCCGTTAAAGCCCAAGCATTTCATTTTTTTGAGAGATTTCGAACTGTATTGTGGCAGTGAGCGGGTCGGCGTCTGTACGGCGCGCTGGTGTATGATTGATACGGATAAATTTGTCCCCGTACCCGCTTCGACTTTC
>CATJZR010000089.1 GCA_949745625.1 uncultured Eubacteriales bacterium
CGAGGGTAAAAGCCTGAGCTACGGCATACACGCCTATCCCGTGCTCGAATCGTCAAGCGTGCTCGTCGCGCAGGCGGACTCGCTTATCAGCGTCAAAAAGGGCGAAAACGAGCGCGAGGCAAAGCAGCTCGTTTCGGCATTGACAAGCCCCGCGGTGCTGCTCGGGCTCAGCGAAAACCAAAGCAGATTTACCGCGCTGAGCGGGCACACGCAGATAGATTCCGACTCTGCCATTATCCCCTCGGCGAGCTATCTGGTCAAGGGCAAATACGTTATCGGGTCCGACCGCAACTTAACCATACCCCTTGACTCGCTGCTCGGTGACTGCGGAACGCTTATTTTCGGTGGAAGCAGCGCGGACACGGTAAAGGCAAGGCTGCTCGAATTATTGAAAGGAGCCACCGTATGAAAAAATTTATTTCTGTTTTAAAAAGATACCAGATGATAATATTCTCGGTGCTTGCGGTAATAATCTGCGTGGGAGCGTCGCTACTCGGATACTTCTATCTTACGCGTATGGAAAAGGCGCTCTGGAACCAGCTCGTGCTGGATTTGACCGAGGTAACATATCAGGGCGGGCACGCATTCGAAACCTACGCCGTACAGGAGCGCGGCATAGTAGAAAAAATCGCCGACGGTATGAAACGGCTTGACTCCGACGACCCCGAGGTGCTGGAAGTGCTTGACACATACGCGCTCGGCGACGGACTACATTCGCTTATAACTTACGGCGACGACGGCGGCACGGTATATATTTCCGGACAGCAGCCCATTACGCTTACCGCGCCCGAAATAAAGAACTTCCTTAAAAATTACGGTGAAGCGGGAATAGCAAAACCCTACCTCAACTTCTATACGGGTCAGCTGACGCTGGGTTATTACGTCAGTTTCGAATTTGCCGACGGCAAAAACGCAATTATCCGCAAGGGCAGACTTATGGACTACCTGACCGATGAGTTTTCCCTTTCTTTCTACCACGACACGGGCTTTTCCTACATAGTGGACGGCGACGGCGATATAATCGTCCGTCCCACGCACCGCAACAGCAACCGCACAGCCGCAACCCTTACCGACCTTTTGGAGCAGAGCGGCAGCGCCGAAACGGAAATAAACAACCTTTACGCGCTTATGCACGAAGGAAACCGCGGCGCACTCAGGCTTACCTCGGACGGCGACGGGCGAATACTCGCGTTCGTACCGCTAAAAGAGGTCGACTGCTACCTTGTTTCGTTGGTGCCGAATTCCTCAATAATAAGCCATGTGGACGACGTTTTGCAGACCTCGCAGACACTGACCGTCATAGTGCTTCTTATATTTATAATCTTTATAGTATTCACGCTTGTAACCTACATCTACCGCAAGCGCATTATAGCGGGCGAAACAGAGGTCAAGTACCGCGAACAGCTTTTCGGGCTGCTTGCCAACACCACCGACGACGTGTATATGCTTATGTCGCTTAAAGACTATTCCCTCGAATACGTCAGTCCAAACGCGCAACGCGTGCTGGGCATCGGCAAGGAAGACATACAGCGCAGCATAAACGCCATTGTCGAGCAGGAATACGAGGACGAG
>CATJZR010000090.1 GCA_949745625.1 uncultured Eubacteriales bacterium
CATCCTTCCACTCGAACGCCGCGCATTCAGCTCCCGCATGCGCATAGGTTATTATGCTGTTTTCGGGAATTTCGGGCTCTCTTGCCACAACCGCAATTTCACAGACCGCGGTTTTGCCGCCCGCGCTTGCGATAATATTCGCCGTACCCGCCGCGACAGCGGTCACAAGTCCGTCACTGACGGTAGCAACCGCGCCGTTTGACGACGACCAGCTTACCTCGTTTTCGGTTGCGTTCGCGGGGGATACGGAAGCTGTAATTTGCAGAGTTTCACCCTCTGTCAGCTCCGCGTCCGCAACGCTGAGCGTAACGGAAACGACTTCTGTTATTTTCGCTTTGACGGTAACGGTACAGGTTGCGCTCTTTCCGTCCGCAGTTGCGGTTATAACGGCATTCCCTTCGCCTACGGCTGTTATTTTACCGCCGGAAACGGTCACGACGCCGTCATCGGAGGACTTCCAGACGACAGGCGCGACTGCCGGCGTAACGGTGGCATTAAGCATATCCGTTTCGCCGACGGTAAGCGTCAAAGCCGTTTTATCAAGCGTCACTTCCTCTACCGCGGGCAACTCGTAAACAGTAACCCTGCAGGTCGCGCTCTTGCCGTCAGCGGTGGCGGTTACGGTTGCCGTACCCGCGGAAACCGCCTTTATCTCGCCCTTATCCGATACTGTTACGCAAGACGAGTCAGACCTCCAGCTTACCGTTCTCGAGGTTGCGTTTGCGGGAAGCACTGTGGTAATAAGCGTATAGCTTTCGCCGACAAAAAGAATTGCGCTTTCCTTATTCAGCGTGATATTTGCCACGGGGATTTTTACTTCGCTCTTTTTCGTGACCGTTACCGCGCAGACCGCGGTTTTGCCGCTCGCGCTTGCGGTAATATTTGCCGTGCCGGCAGCTATTGCGGTTACCGTACCGCCCGAAACGGTCGCCACAGACTTATCTGAAGATTCCCAGAGTACAGTTTTATCGGTAGCGTTGCTGGGAAGCACGGTTGCCGTAAGCTTAACTGTATCTCCCTCCTCAAGCTCCGCAGAGGTTTTGTCAAGTGCTACGCTTATGACGGGGATAGAGGCGGGCCCGTCGTTTTCACCGCCGCACGCGGCTGCAACTGACAGCGCCAGCCCGAAACAAATAATACAAATAACTAAAAACAGCTTTTTGAATTTCATAAATTACCTGTCCAAGAATTTTTTTATCGCCTCGTAGGAAGCCTCCGATAATATATGCTCCATTTTACAGGCATCCGCCTCTGCGTCTGCGGGATTGACGCCTATCTTCTGTAAAAAGCGCGTTAAGGTGCAGTGTCTGTCGAAAATTCCGACGGCGTATTCCTCGCCCTTGGGGGTAAGATATATGTGCATACCGTCAAATTCCACATAGCCGCCGGACTGCAAAATTTTAACCGCCTTTTGAACTGCGGGCTGCGAAACGCCTATTTTCCTCGCCACGTCCACGCGGTGAACGAACTCGTTTTCGCGCGATAAAAGCAATATGCATTCAAGATAATCTTCGGTTGACTGATTGTAATTCATAAACTTATTTTACAATAGTTTTCTTTTTATGTCAATATGGGGAATAATTATAGCTTGCAATTTTTGCGAGTAAGTTATATAATCAATAAGTAATTTATTTCAGAGGTAAAAATTTATGTTTATTTGGACGTGCTGCGATATAAACCCGAGGTTCGCGGAATACAGGGAAAAGGTAAAAGAATTGAGCGCCGAGCTAAAACTCAGCGAGTCCGCGTTCGCCTTACCCCAGCACGTTTCGCTTAAAATTTCGTTCGAGCTGGACGAGGCGCTTGCAAAGCACTGCATGAAGGATATAGTTGAGCATTTAAAAACTGCCAAGCCCTTTACGGCAAAAATCGCCGGCTTAGAGCTGCGCGACGGGCTTATATGGCTGAGAATGGAAGAGAACGAGCAGTTTAAAGAGTTGCACGCCGAGCTTGACGAGATAGCAAAAAGCTACGCCGTAAAACCGCACGAGCTGGACAAGCAATTTATATTCCACTCTACCGTTATAACTGACGAAAACGCCGAAAAGCTTGCGGCGGCGTTTGAAAAGATAAAGGAAATCCCTTACCCCGACGAGCTGAAGATAAACACCTTCCTCGTCGGCTATTCCGACGACGGCGTATCTTACAAGGTCGCCCGCCGCATCAAGGTCAAATAACAAACGGACGCTTATGCGTCCGCTTTTATTTTATATCTTTCAAGACATATATATTTTACGAAAGGATAAGTAAGCGCAAGCACCGAGGCAAGCCACGCAGCGGGGTCGGCAAAGCATAGCGCTATATAAGAGGAAAGCGACGCCTCGGAATTTATTTCGCCGCCGTTTACCGCCGTAGGCAAAAGAAAACAAACCAGAATACGTGCGACAAGCTCCGCAGTACCCGCAAGCAAAGTAAACTGCGGTTTTTCTATACCCTGCGCCGCCGAACGCCACACGAACAGAACTCCTAATATAAAGTATAACGACAGCGCGACATACAGATAACAGTTACCGAACGTGAGCGAGCGTTCGGTAATTTTGTCCGCGCTTAAAAACAGCCGTAAATACGCGCCGTTTATCGTCAAAAGCAGACCGCTACCTGCAAGCACGACGTAGAAAACCGACATCATAAGCGTCGCTTGAAGCGTGCCGCGCCTTATCCTGCCGTATTCGCGAGCACCGAGGTTCTGCGCGTTGAAACTGACTAACGCAGTACCGAACGCGTTCATCGGCGACATAAGGAAATTGCCCAGCTTGCACGCCGCGCCGTAGCCGTTCTGCGCGGGATTGCCCTCCACCATTGCGCCGTCGGGCGTCAAATCAAAGCGCACGACTTCGCCCTGCAAAACTATCAGACCTATGGCAAGCACCGAAAACTGTAAGCCGAGCGGCACGCCCTGCTTGACGTGAGCGAGATATTCGCCTAAGCCCGCCTTGAAGTCGGCGCGGCGAAGGCGCAAATTTTTGAATTTTGCAAACGTATAGATAAAACAAGCCACGGTGCTGAGCGCCTGCGCGATTACCGTTGCGGCAGCCGCGCCCTTTACGCCCCAACCGAAAGTCACTATAAACAGTAAATCCAGCCCGATATTAATTACCGTAGACGCAAACAGAAATACGAGCGGCGTAACCGAATCGCCTATACTGCGCAGCACCGAGCAAATGAAGTTGTAAAACATCTGCGCGAATATGCCCGTAAATATTACCAAGCAGTA
>CATJZR010000091.1 GCA_949745625.1 uncultured Eubacteriales bacterium
CGACAGGCGGCTTGTCTACGTTTTCGAAATAGAACGCGGCGGGAAGACACAATACTTTTCCGAGGACGGTTTGACCGACGGATATGATTTCGAGCTTAGCTATTACAACTGTTTTCAGTACGCCTACGTAAACGGCTGCGACGTAATGCCGTGCGTGGAGTGGATGCGGCAGGCGGTGTTTTATCAGATATTCGTAGACCGGTTCAATATAGGAAAGAAAAAGGATACGCGCTATATCAACCTGAAATGGGGCGACAAGCCCACGCCCAAAAGCTTTGCGGGCGGGGATATAGCGGGGATAACGGGCAAGCTGGAATATATCCGCAGCCTCGGCGTCAATGCGATTTATCTTACGCCTGTATTCAGTTCGGTATCCAACCACAAATACGACATAAGCGATTACTACGAAATAGATAAAAATTTCGGCGACAAAAACGACCTTAAACAACTGATTGAAAAAGCCCATTCGCTGGGAATGCGGGTTGTACTGGACGCGGTTTTCAATCATTGCAGCGACAGGCTTGCGCAGTTTGCCGACGTGCGCGAAAAGGGACGCAAATCGAAATACGCCGACTGGTTTATAATAAACGGCGATAACCCGCTATCTTACGAGTGCTTCGCGGCATGCAGATATATGCCCAAATTCAATACCTCTAATCCCGAGGTGCGGGAATATCTAAAAGGCATTGCAACTTACTGGATACGCGAGTTCGATATAGACGGCTGGCGGCTGGACGTTTCGGACGAGGTTTCGCACGAGTTCTGGCGAGAGTTCAGAAGGGCGGTAAAGCAAGAAAAAAGCGACTGCGTGCTGATAGGCGAAAACTGGCACGACGCAAACCCGTATCTGCGCGGCGACCAGTTCGATTCGATTATGAATTACGCTTTCACAAAGGCATGTCTCGACTTTTACGCATTCGGTAAGCTTACGGCGGAAGAGCTTGCGCACAAGCTGAACGAAATACTTATGCGCAACACCGACACCGTAAACGACATGATGCTCAACCTTTTGGACAGCCACGACACGCATAGATTTTTGACGCGGGTCGACGGGGACGTAAACAGACTTATGAGTGCGCTTTGCGTAACCTTTTTCTTCCGCGGCGCGCCGTGCGTGTACTACGGCACCGAGAACGCCATGGAGGGAGGGTACGACCCCGATTGCCGCAGGACCTTCGACTGGGCGGAGGAGGGACGCGAAAACCCCGTAAAATCGCTTATAAAAAGACTGTCGGCAATTAAAAAGGATTTTGCCCGAGAAGCGGTGGTTTACAGCCGCGGTGGCAAACTGATAATAGAGCGCGGAAGCCGCGTGCTCACGGCAGACAAAGACGGCTTTGAAATAAAATAATTCGATAGGGGTACCCCTATGCGTTTGCTTGCAAACGCATACACAAGGAGGATTATATGAGAAAAACGCTGCCCGCACTTATCGCGCATATAGCAATTATACTTGCGGTAATTATCGTTATGGGCACGCTGGGACTTATTGCCGCCGGCTTGGGCGCGGAAGAAAACGATAAATTCACGGGCGAAATCGAACGGAACGTAACGCTGCGTATTCTCGAAAATGATACCGCCAAGGAGCAGGGATATTTGGAAGAGCTGCTCAACGCGTTCAACGAAAAGTACGCGGAATACGGAATAAAAGCGGTTGACGCCAACATGGACCAGTACACCGATTTGGAAAAGGGCGGACCCTACGGTTACGGGCCCGACGTACTGTATCAGGCGAACGACGCGCTTATGAAATACGTCGACGGAAAGCACATTTTGCCATTGCCGATTGAGCAGCTTGAATGTGTAGACAAGGTCGGCGAAAAGGCGTGGGAAGCATACCGTGCAAAAGCGGGCGGGCAGGAATTTACTTTCGGCGTACCCGTGAATATACAGCAGCCGCTGCTGTTTTACAGAAAAGATTTGCTTCCCGAAAACTGGGAAACTGAATGGGACGACGATAAAAACGGCGTTCCGGACGTAATAGAAAACTGGTCGGACATGTACCGCTTTTCGCAGCAGATACGAAGGGACAGCAACGGAGCCAAATACGGATATATGAAGTCGCTCAACGACGGATATTTCGCCTCGGGTTACTTCCTTTCTTACGGCGGCTACGTATTCGGCGGCGAGGACGGAAAGGACGTTTCGGATATAGGCTTTTCGAAAAACGACGGCTGGATGGGCGGAAGAATTATCCGTCAGCTCGCTTCGGTAATGAACCTCGAATGTACCGAGGACACGATAACCCGCAACTCGTATTCGCGCATGGCGCAGGGCACTTATTTTGCCACAATGACTACGCCCGATGTGTACACTCTGTTTATAAAGGAAATGGTAAACGCAGGCTACACCGAGCAATATGCGCGGGATAACCTGATTATGACCGATATTCCCGCCCTCCCCGTAAGCGGCGATTTGGAGGACGAAAGCCTGGGCTTCAAGGATATGATTGCAATGGGCGGTGTTAACGGCTATGCAATCAGCTCGTACACAAAGGCGCCCAACGCTGCGCTTGCGTTCGTAAATTTCGCGACGTCTTACGGTATGATAAACCGCAGGTCGGAGCTTCTGGGCATTTCGCCCGCGCGCAGCGATTTGGCGGAGGCGCTGGGCGGACTTAACGAAACTATTAAGGAAAATCTCGACAAGGGCAGCATTTACGTTATGCCCAGCGTCCGCGCGTTGGCGCAGGTATGGACGCCGTTGCAAACCTACTGCGCGACTATTGCGAAAGATATGCTAGACAACAAAAACGTATATGCGGGCGCCGAAAAGCTTAAAGAGGGGATTGCCAACGTAGACAAACAGATTTACGACGCTATCCATACTCTGGGCGGGTCTTAGGAGGTTGATTGTGAAAATAGTTGAAAAATTCAAGGCTCTGCCGGACAAAATCAGGGCAATACCAAAAAAGCTTTCGGATAAGCTTGCGGGCGCAAAGGAAATTCTTACTCAGGGCAACGGTAAAGTTACGGCGTCGATGCTGGTAATGGGACTGGGTCAGCTTATATATAAGCAGTGGGTCAAGGGCGCAATGTTCGCGTTTATACAGATTGCTTTTATTGTATATTTCGTGCTGACGGGCGCGACCGACCTGTTCGGGTTTTTCACGCTCGGCACGCGCGAGGGCAATGCCTGGTACGGCGTAGAGGGAGACAACTCGGTCGTGCGGCTGATAATGGGCATACTCGCTATTATGATTATCGTGCTGTACGCGGCGATTTACGTTTCCAACGTCAAGGACGTTTACCGCACTCAGTGCGCGGTGGATACGCTTAAAAAGCCCGTCGGATTCAAGCAGGAGGCTGCGGCGCTTCTTGACAAATCGTTCCACAAAACCGCGCTGGCGCTGCCCGTAATCGGCGTCTGCGTATTCAGTATTCTGCCGATTGTGTTTATGATACTTATCGCGTTTACCAACTACGGCGGGGATATAGTACCGCCCGCGCTGGTGGACTGGGTGGGATTTGCAAACTTCGGCAAAATTCTTTCGCTGGGTCAGTTCGCACCGACATTCTTCAAGATATTCGGCTGGAATATGCTTTGGGCGGTGCTTGCAACCGCGCTGAACTATTTTGCGGGACTGGGGCTTGCGCTGTTGCTCAACAAAAAGTGCGTTAAGGGCAAGGCAATATGGCGCGCGTTTCCCATACTCGCCTACGCCATACCCGGCTTTATAACTCTGCTCGGATTCAAATTCATGTTCTCGTACGGCGGGCCCATTAACTACTACATTCAGCAGGGCGGCGGCGAGGCTGTAGGATTTTTGGGGCTGGACGCAAAGTGGAGCGCGCGCTTTATCGGGCTTGCGGTCAACGCGTGGATAAGCATACCGTCGACAATGCTGCTTGCAACGGGAATACTTTCAAACGTAAATACCGACCTGTACGAGGCGGCGCGCGTGGACGGGGCAAGCTCGTGGAAGCAGTTTATCAAAATAACGCTGCCGTACGTTCTGTTTGCCACTACGCCCGTTCTCATTTCGCAGTTTATAGGGAACTTCAACAACTTCGGAATTTTCTATTTCCTGCGCGGCGGACTTTACGCCGACGGATACTTCCTTGCAAGCGATACCGATTTGCTTATTAACTGGCTTTACAATATGTCGATAGACAATAACTACTATTCGATAGGCGCGGCGATAAGCTTGGTTATTTTCGTGATTACCTCGATAATATCCCTTACCGTATACGTTCTTTCGCCGTCGTATAAACAGGAGGAGACGTTCAGATGAATAAGGCAAACGTCAAGGTCGTTAAGGCAAAAACAAAACGCGTTTTAAACGTGCTTATAACTTACTGTATATTGATTTTAGTAGCGTTTATATTTTTCTTTCCCTGCTTGTGGCTGATACTCGCGTCGTTCTCGAAGTCGGGCTCGATATATTCCTTCGACGGATTTTTCCCCGCCCAGTACGGCTTCGACGCGTTCAAATCGCTGTTCACCGACACGGTTATGTATAACTACCCGCGCTGGTTCGCAAACACTCTGTTTATCGCGGTTATGAGCTGCATACTCGGCACTTTTTTGACTATACTCACGGCGTACTGTATGTCTCGTTTCCGCTTTAAATCGAGAAAGGCTATGATGAAGGCTACGCTGCTTCTGGGAATGTTTCCGTCGTTTATGGGCACCATTGCGGTGTACCTGATAATGACGCAGTTCAACCTTATCAACCAGCACTGGGGACTTATACTTATATACTCGGCGCAGGCGCCCATGGGATATATGGTGCAGAAGGGCTTTTTCGATACTATCCCGTACTCTATTGACGAGGCGGCGAGAATAGACGGCGCCTCCAACTTCACGGTGTTCGTAAAGTTCATACTTCCGCTGTCTAAGCCCATGCTCGTATATACGGCGTTGACCTCGTTCACCTGGCCGTGGTCTGACTTTATACTTCCCAAAATGCTGCTTATCGACAAAGATTTATATACGGTGGCTGTCGGGCTTATGTCGCTCGGCGAAACGGAATTCGCGCGGTTTGCGGCGGGCTCGATATTCATTGCGATACCTATAATCGTGCTGTATTTCTGTTTGGTTAAGTATATGATTAACGGAATGGCTGCGGGGGCAGTCAAAGAATAAGGGGAGGTAAAATATGGCAAATTTAAGTTTAAAGCATATATATAAGGTCTATCCCAACGGAGCGAAGGCGGTAAACGATTTCAACATGCAAATCGACGACAAGGAATTTATAGTTTTCGTCGGTCCGTCGGGCTGCGGAAAATCCACCACTCTCAGAATGATTGCGGGGCTTGAGGAAATTACCGCGGGCGAGCTTAAAATAGGCGATACCGTAGTCAACGGTATGGAGCCGAAGGACAGGGACATTGCGATGGTTTTCCAGAACTACGCACTGTATCCGCACATGACTATATTCGAAAATATCGCATTCGGTTTGAGAATGCGCAAGGTCCCCGACGTTAAACGATATAAAAAAGACGACAATAAGGGGCACAGGGCGGGCGAGCCCGTGCTCGATAAAAACGGTCAAGAAATACCCGTAATGCGCAAGTATAATAAGCAGGAGCTTGCCGCAAAGGTCAACGAAGCGGCGGAAATACTCGGCATAACGGAATATTTAAAGCGCAAGCCCAAGGAAATGTCGGGCGGACAGCGTCAGAGGGTCGCGCTGGGCAGAGCAATAGTGCGCCACCCCAAGGTAATGCTTCTGGACGAACCGCTGTCCAACCTCGACGCAAAGTTGAGAACGCAGATGCGCAGCGAAATAGTCAAGCTGCACAAAAAGCTTGAAACCACATTTATCTACGTCACACACGACCAGGTTGAGGCGATGACTATGGGCACGCGCATAGTCGTAATGAAAGACGGCTTCGTCAAGCAGATTGACACGCCCAAAAACCTGTATAAGTACCCTGCAAACAAATTCGTTGCCGGCTTCATAGGCACGCCTCAAATGAACTTTTTTGCCTGTACCTTAAAGAAATCGGGCGATAAGGTCAAGATAAAATTTACCGACGCGGACGCGGAAATCGCCGTGCCGTACGCCGCGCTTATGAAAACCACGCCGCACTATCTCGACGGCAATAAAAACGTCATACTCGGCTTCCGTGCCGAGGCTGTCTCGCTCGACGGGGCGGGCGACGCGAAAATAAAGGTAAAAATTTCCCACTCGGAAGAGCTGGGAACGGAAACCCTGGTTTACGGCGATTTAAACACCGAAGGCGGCGAGGATACACGTATCATCATAAAGGCGGGCGGGTTCAGACAGTTCGAGCCGGACGCGGTATGCACCGCATCACTGGACACGGAGCAGATACACCTGTTCGACGCCGAGACGGAAGAAAGCATCATGCCGCGTGTTCCCGAATTCAACTATCTCGACTGCTCGGTCAAGGGCGGTAAGCTTACTTTCCTCGGGACTACCGAGACGCTTCCCCCCGCAATTTCATGCGCGGACGGCAAGGGGGAGCTGCTTATTCCCGTTTCGGCGGTTAAGTTCGGCGGCGGCATAAAGGCTAAGGTCACGGACAGCGAAACCGTCAACGGCAAAATATTGCTCACTCTCGAAATAAACGGCAGCAGGCTTTACGCGCTTTCGGATAAAGAGCGCAAGGGCGAAGTAAGCATCGGCATAGACTACAAGGCGATAACGCTGCGCGTGGGCGGAAGCGAGGTGCTTCCCATGCCGCGCATTAACTGCCTCGACGGTGCGCTTATTGCCGAAAAGAAGGACGGCGCAACGGTTTACTGTCTGCTTATCGGTGGCGAAAAATTCGCCGCGCCCGAAGAGGTGTATACCAAAATATTCGCTGCGACGACGGGTAGAAAGGCGTTCAATACGGCGTTCCGTTACGAATGGGACGCGTACGGGCTTTCGGTCGGCGAAAACGGAATTTCAGCCGAGGTCGAAGGAATGCTCGACTACGGCGAAGAAAAGTTCGCGCGGGTTAACGCGGGCGGTCAGACGCTGTACGTAAAAACCGACGCGGATTTAAGCGGTACGGTGCGCATAGTGCCCGACGCGGCTAAGGTCAGCGTCGTGGAAAGCGAGCGCCGCATACGCATTGTTTAGGCTCACTCATTTTTTTTCTCCATTATGGCGCACTGTACGGTTATACCGTGCGGTGCGTTTAAAATTAACTAAAAGTATGAATAAATAACAAAATTTATTTTTTTTATTTTTATTCGCTATACGCTTGAAAAAAGACGGCTCATTTGATATTATTTTATCGATAAATAAATACCGATTTAGGAGGACACAATGGAATTTAAATTGCAGTACGGTATTTGCGACAGCGTTGAAATGCTTGAACGCGAAATAGAAAGGGTGCGCGCTGCGCAGAAAATTTTTGCGACCTATACTCAGGAGCAGGTTGACAAAATATTTTTCGCGGCGTCGGTTGCCGCAAATAAGGCGAGGATACCGCTTGCAAAGCTTGCCGTCGAAGAGACGGGCATGGGCGTGGTGGAGGATAAGGTAATAAAAAACCACTATGCGTCGGAATATATTTACAACGCCTACAAGGATACAAAAACCTGCGGGACGGTCGAAGAGGATAAGGCTTACGGAATTAAGAAAATTGCCGAGCCGATAGGTGTCGTCGGCGCGGTCATTCCCACCACGAACCCGACCTCGACCGCAATTTTCAAAACGCTTATTTCATTAAAGACGCGCAACGGCTGTATAATCAGCCCCCACCCTCGCGCAAAGAACAGCACTATCAGCGCGGCAAAGGTCGTGTACGAGGCTGCGGTTGCTGCGGGCGCGCCCGAGGGCATTATAAGCTGGATAGACGTTCCCAACCTCGATATGACAAACCTTCTTATGAAGGAGGTTGACATAATTCTTGCGACGGGCGGTCCCGGCATGGTGCGTGCGGCGTATTCCAGCGGTAAGCCCGCGATAGGCGTGGGCGCGGGAAACACGCCCGCCATTATAGACGAAAGCGCGGATATACTGCTTGCGGTCAGCTCGGTTATTCATTCCAAAACCTTCGATAACGGCATGATATGCGCGTCCGAACAGTCGGTTATAGTCGCGGATAAAATTTACGGCAAGGTCAAAAAGGAGTTTGCGGCGCGCGGCTGCTATATCTTAAAGCCCGACGAGGCGGACCTTGTAAGAAAGACGATAATAATAAACGGCTCGCTTAACGCAAAAATAGTCGGTCAGCCCGCGGCAAAAATCGCCGCGCTTGCAGGGGTCAAGGTTCCCGAAAATACCAAGATACTTATAGGTGAAGCCGAATCGGTAGAGCTGTCCGAGGAATTCGCGCACGAAAAGCTTTCCCCCGTGCTTGCAATGTACAGGGCAAAGGATTTCGACGACGCGCTCGACAAGGCTGACAGACTCGTTCAGGACGGCGGCTTCGGTCATACTTCGTCGCTGTACGCGGACGTTCTTACCTCGCAGGATAAAATACAAAAATTCGGCGAGAGAATGAAGACCTGCCGTATACTTTTAAACACTCCCTCGTCGCAGGGCGGCATAGGCGATTTGTACAACTTCAAGCTTGCTCCGTCGCTTACGCTCGGCTGCGGGTCGTGGGGCGGAAACTCGGTTTCCGAAAACGTGGGAATAAAGCACCTTTTAAATATCAAGACGGTTGCCGAAAGGAGAGAAAATATGTTGTGGTTCAGAGCTCCCGAAAAGGTATATATCAAGAAGGGCTGTCTGCCCGTCGCGCTTGACGAGCTTAAAAGCGTTATGGGTAAAAAGAGGGCGTTTATAGTAACAGACAATTTCCTGTTCGCAAACGGATATACCAAACCTATATGCGACAAGCTTGACGAAATGGGCGTAGCGCACGCAACGTTCTTCGACGTTGCGCCCGACCCTACGCTGGCTTGCGCAATCGAGGGCGCAAAGCAGATGACGGCGTTCGCGCCCGATACCATTATCGCGCTCGGCGGCGGCTCGGCAATGGATGCGGCTAAAATAATGTGGGTTATGTACGAGCATCCCGACGTCGATTTTCAGGATATGGCGATGCGTTTTATGGACATCAGAAAGAGGGTTTACACCTTCCCCAAAATGGGTGAAAAGGCATACTTTATCGCAATACCCACTTCGGCGGGTACGGGCTCGGAGGTTACTCCGTTCGCTGTCATTACCGACGAGAAGACGGGCGTTAAATACCCGCTTGCGGATTACGAGCTTATGCCCGATATGGCGATTATCGATACCGACCTGCACATGTCCGCGCCCAAGGGTCTGACAGCGGCTTCCGGTATCGACGCTGTGACCCACGCGCTGGAAGCGTACGCCTCGATTATGGCGACGGACTACACCGACGGGCTTGCGGTTCAGGCGCTGAAAGTTATATTCAAGTATCTTCCCGACGCCTACGAGAACGGTCAGACCGACGTCGTTGCGAGGGAAAAAATGGCGAACGCCGCTACCATGGCGGGCATGGCTTTTGCAAACGCATTCCTCGGTGTGTGCCACAGTATGGCGCACAAGTTAGGCGCGTTCCACCGCCGGCCGCGCGGCGTTGCAAACGCGCTGCTTATAAGCGAGGTAATCAAATTCAACAGCGTCGAGGTTCCCGTTAAAATGGGTACGTTCAGCCAGTACGACCACCCCAAAACAAGGCGCAGATACGCCGAGGTTTCCGAAGGGCTGGGCATTGACGGCAAGAACGACGACGATCAGGTTTCAAACCTTATAAAGGCGGTTGAAGAGCTTAAAGCCAAGGTCGGCATTAAAAAGACTATCCGCGAATACGGTATATCGGAAGAGGACTTCCTTTCAAGCCTCGACGAAATGGTGGAGCAGGCTTTCGACGACCAGTGTACGGGCGCAAACCCCAGATACCCGCTTATGAGCGAGATTAAGCAGATGTATTTAAACGCGTACTACGGCAAATAAAAGGAGGGAGATATGACTAACGCAAAATTAATTTTTTCAAGAGAAGACAAAAAAATTTACAGGGACGGCGACAAGCTTGTAAAGGTATTCGACAAGAACTATTCCAAGGCGAACATATTGAACGAGGCGCTTAATCACGCCCGCGTTGAGGAAACGGATTTGAACGTGCCGAAGATACGCTCGATAGGCGTGTTCGACGGCAACTGGGCGATAGTTTTAGACTATATCGAGGGCGAAACGCTGCAATCGCTTATGACTAAGCACCCCGAAAAGCAGGACGAATATTTAGAGCTTTTCGTCGATTTGCAGATGACGGTACTGTCCAAAAACGTCCCCATGCTCAATAAGCTGAGGGATAAAATGCAGGGACAAATTTCCGACGCCGACCTCGACGCTACCGCCCGTTACGACCTGCACACCCGTCTCGACTCGATGCACAGACACAAGCACCTGTGTCACGGCGACTTTAACCCCACGAACATAATAATTACGGCGGACGGCACGCCGTATATAATCGACTGGTCGCACGCCACGCAGGGCAATTCGTCCGCGGACGTTGCAAGAAGCTATTTGCTTTTCTATCTTGCGGGCGAGGAGGAGCTTGCGCAAAAGTACCTTAAGCTGTACTGCAAAAAGAGCGATACCGCAATTCAGTACGTTCAGCGCTGGATACCTATCGTCGCGGCGGCGCGGCTTTCCAAGTCCAAGCCCGAGGAAGAGCAGTTCCTGCGCGGCTGGATTGACGTGGTAGATTACGAATAATGCTATTCCCCCTTGCAAAAGGGGGAATTTTTGTTTTTGACTTTTGCCATAAAACTTGTTACAATATAAAAAAAGGGGTAAGGAAATGAAGAAAAGAAATTTATTTACGCTTGTACTTTGCATTATGCTTGCGCTCTTCACGGGGCTTTTTGCCGCCTGCGGAGGCTGCAATAGCTGCGGCGGAGAGATTACGGCTTTGACCGTTCCCGAGGTAACCGTGGACGGCGGCGGCACCGCGCGTTGGTCTACGGTAGAAAACGCAAGCGGGTACGCCTTTAAAATAGACGGCGGCGAGGAAAAGTCTACGTCGTTTACGTCGGTCATACTTTCCGACGGGCAGTCGGTTTCGGTCAAGGCGGTCGGCGACGGCAAGCTTTACGGGGACAGCGATTGGTCGGTACCCGTCAAATATACCGCCGAGGTAAAGCCTCCCGTCGAACCGGAAGAGCCCGATAAACCTACGGACCCCGACCAACCCACCGACCCTGACCAACCCACCGACCCCGAAGAGCCCGATAAGCCCGCGGAGCCTGTCGTGCTTGGCGCGCCCGCGCTTACGGTACTGCGCGACGGCTCGGCAAGCTGGGCGGCTGTTGCTGGCGCAAGCGGATACGCGTATAAGCTCAACGGCGGCGAAGAGGTTACTGCAAGCGAACGCAAGCTTACTCTTTCCGACGGCGATACGGTAGCCGTTCGCGCAATCGGCGACGGCGAAAAGTATCTGGACGGACCCGCGGCGTCTATAGCATATACGGCGCCAAAAAACGCGTTTGACGCGCCGGTAAATCTTACGGCGGAAATCGAGGGCACGAATAAGGGCGCGGTCGTTTTGAAATGGGACGCGGTGCTCGGCGCAAGAGGATACGCATACATAATCAACGGCGACGAAGCCCGCGCCGTAAAGGTTTACGAGGATACTGTCACCGTCGACCTGTCGGCGCAGCCTGCGGCAACTTGGTCGTTCAAGGTAATGACGCTTGACGACGGCGACAGGGTCGCCGCGGACGGCAATTACGGCAACCGCTATAATGCAAGCGGGTACTGCGACGAGGTAGAGTTCAAAGTGCCGCGCGGCGACGAAAAGGTATATAGCGTTACCGAAATGATGACGGTAATAAATTACTTCGGCGGCAGCTTCCCTGCGGACGAATTCTGCGTTAAAGGCACGGTAGAATATAATACCGCGACGGATATAATTCTTACCGAGCAATATAAAAGCTTTACGCTTGCGGGCGCGGACGTTTCCGCCGACTTCGGCGTTTTGTACGAGGATGCGCTTGCGGACTGCACCGTTACCGCGAAGGGCAGACTGACGGCGGAAGGGCTTGCGGACTGTTCGGTGGCATTACAGGCCGAAACGGATGCGGAGAGATATGCCCTTGCGGCAGCGTTTTTAAACGGCATGGAAGAGCTTGCCGAAGGCGCCGCGCATACGCAAGACTTTGCGCTTCCGGTTAAGCTGTACGGCGTGAGCGTAACCTGGTTTTCCGATAACGGGGGGCTGCTATCGGTCGGCACTGACGGCGCTGTTACGGTAACCCGTCCCGCGATAGGCGAGGAGGACGGCGTAGTGCTTCTTTCGGCAATCCTTACGGTTGGCGAGGGGATATATGACAGCGAGCTTGAATTTTTGCTGTCCGTTCCCGCAAAAACGTACGTATATCTGGACGCGCCGAAAATCAGTATCAACCCCAACACCGGCGTTGCAACCTGGACTGCGGTTGAGTATGCGCAAGGTTATATCTACGAAATCAAAAACCAGTATAACGTGCCTGTCAAAGAGGATATAACCGAAACGGTAATAAGCATAACTCTTGAAAAATATTACACTCTGCGCGTGCAGGCGGTGGGCAACGGCGGGGAATATATCGACAGCGACTGGTCTGAAAAGACGTACAACTACCACCCCGAAACTACCGACCCTGAGGGAACGCCGCTGAAGTTCGATTTCAGCGGAGCGATAAGGAATGCAAACGAGGTTGTCAATCCTAAACCGATTTTCGACAAGGCGTGCGCAAATAATTCAAGCTTTTTAAGCGTTTCGGCTTCCAATATGTATCTCGGCTGCACCGTAAATACTGCCGCGCTGTTCGGCGACGGATTTATAAGGCTTGGCACGGCGGGACAAAACGGCACGATTAAGCTTACCTTTTCAAGCAGGGTAAACGGCGTAAAAATAAAGTGCCGCACCTGGAATAAGGACGGCGGCGACAAGGTGAGCGTAAACGGCTCTGCCGAGCAGAACGCCGCAAAAAACGACTGGGGCGTACTGACTTTTAATTTCCAGCATGCTGCCGACGCGGTTGAAATAGTCACCAACAAGCGGGTATTCATACTTGAAATAACCGTCTATCTCGAAAACTGAAATTAAAAGCGCGGCTTATACGCCGCGCTTAAATATTTAAGAA